>NZ_CAWUDN010000122.1:0-22940 GCF_963920915.1 Nostoc sp. PCC 9305 | reverse complement strand
CAACAGATCCAACACCTGTAACTCCAACACCTGTAACGCCCGTAACACCCGTAACCTCAACACCCGTAACCTCAACAGATCCAACACCCGTAACTCCAACACCTGTAACTCCAACACCTGTAACTCCAACACCTGTAACGCCCGTAACACCCGTAACTCCAACACCCGTAACCTCAACACCCGTAACCTCAACACCCGTAACGCCCGTAACACCAGTAACTCCAACACCCGTAACGCCCGTAACACCCGTAACACCCGTAACATCCGTAACACCCGTAACACCCGTAACTCCAACACCCGTAACTCCAACACCTGTAACTCCAACAGATCCAACACCTGTAACCCCAACTGACTCTCCAAGTACATAAAAATTGCTAATGGGGGTAAAAAATGCTATTAAAACGCCGAAGGCAGTACGTTTTGTCATAATTTTGCGTAGTTACTGTGGAATTTAGCTGCCTCCAGTGCCGTAGCACAGACTTATGCTCGATTAGAGGCAGAACTATACAACTGTTAACTATTGCCTTTACTGCCACCAAAGCAAAAAGTGATATTCCCTACGACCAGATAGCATCAGCTAACGCTAGATTAAATCAAGGACAGAACTTACACAGCGTTCACCGGATATCCTTATATAGTTCAATCACTTTTTGTGTGTAAGTTCCCAGGAACTCACTTGTTGCTAAAGAGAACATAAACTTATGACTTTTGATTACGACCTGTTTGTAATTGGTGCGGGTTCTGGAGGTTTGGCGGCTTCTAAACGAGCGGCTAGCTACGGCGCAAAAGTGGCGATCGCTGAATATGATTTAGTTGGTGGCACTTGTGTGATTCGCGGTTGCGTTCCCAAAAAACTCATGGTCTATGGCTCTCACTTTCCCGAACTGTTCAGTGACGCTTCAGGCTATGGCTGGAAAGTATGTAATGCTGAGTTTGACTGGGAATATTTCATTACATCTATAGATAAGGAAGTTCGACGGCTGTCGCAGCTACACATCAACTTCTTAGAAAAAGCCGGAGTAGAACTATTTTCTGGTCGCGCCACATTGGTAGACCCCCACACTATAGAAGTTGATGGACGTAAAGTTACAGCAGACAAAATTTTAATTGCTGTTGGTGGGCGTCCTGTCAAGCCAGATTTACCAGGGATGGAACATGGCATTACCTCCAACGAAATTTTTCATCTCAAAGAACAACCAAAACACATCGTCATTATTGGCGCTGGTTATATCGGCACGGAATTTGCTTGTATTATGCGTGGTTTGGGTTCTCAGGTGACACAAATTACCAGAGGTGAAAAAATTTTGAAGGGGTTTGATGAGGATATCCGTACAGAAATTGAAGAGGGCATGACAAACCACGGAATTCGGCTGATTCAAAATAATGTGGTGAAAGCAATTGAACGTGTGCCAGAAGGGTTGAAATTGACTTTATCAGGAGACGATCAAGAACCAGTAATTGCCGACGTGTTTTTAGTAGCGACCGGTCGAACTCCCAATATAGATGGATTAGGTTTAGAAAACGCTGGGGTTGATGTTGTCGCCAGTTCTGTAGAAGGGCCTGGATACACTACTACAAATGCGATCGCAGTCAATGAATATAGTCAAACTAGTCAACCGAATATTTTTGCTGTTGGCGATGTCACCGACCGCATCAATTTAACTCCCGTGGCCATTGGCGAAGGTCGCGCTTTTGCCGATACTGAATTTGGGAATAATCGCCGCGAATTCAGTCACGAAACTGTGCCTACAGCCATATTTTCTAGCCCAGAAGCCGCAACAGTCGGCTGGACAGAAGCCGAAGCACGGGAAAAACTCGGTGATGCCGTCAAAATTTTTCGCACTCGCTTTCGCCCCATGTACCACAGTTTGACTGGTAAGCAAGAGAAGACAATGATGAAGTTAGTGGTTGATGGCAACACCGACAAAGTTCTAGGCGCTCACATGGTAGGTGAAAGTGCTGCTGAGATTATCCAAGGTGTAGCGATCGCAGTCAAGATGGGCGCAACTAAAAAAGACTTTGATGCCACTGTGGGTGTCCATCCCTCAGCCGCAGAGGAATTTGTCACAATGCGCTAATAAAACTTAGGAGTGATGAGTTGTGAGTTATGAATTATAAATGAGTTACAACAAATGATAAATCTTTATTTATCAACACTCAATAATTTTTAACTCCTAACTATTGACAACTTTGGACTACATATATCTTCACGGCTTTGCTTCTAGCCCTAATTCTGCCAAAGCGCGGGATATAAGCGATCGTTTTACCCAAATTCAGACAAGGCTGAAAATTCCCGATCTCAATGCTGGTGATTTTTCCCAATTAACGATCGCTCGTCAGCTCGCTCAAGTTACCGCAGAATTCAACAATGATTCTACACCAGTAACACTGATTGGCTCAAGTTTGGGTGGTTTGACCGCTGCCCACTTGGGACAACAAAATTTGCAAGTACAACGCTTAGTTTTGCTAGCACCAGCTTTCGGGTTTTTATCCCATTGGTTGCCCAAGCTAGGAGATGAAGAAGTACAGCGTTGGCAGCAAGAAAAATATATCATGGTCTACCACTATGGGGAGCAGCGATTAATTCCTTTAAGTTACGATTTCGTTACAGATGCTGCTCAATACCAAGAAAAGCTTTTGCAACGCCCTATCTCCACGCTAATTTTGCACGGAAAAAAGGATGAAGTCATTCCGATAGGAGCTAGTCGGGACTTTGCGCGAGTGCGTCCTTGGGTGGAATTAGTCGAACTCGACAGTGACCACGCTTTGGGTAATGTTATGGAAGAAATTTGGCAGGCAATTCGCCTCTTTTGCCAATTACCCTGAAGTTGTAAAATATTAGACTCACACATAAATAATGTCCTTAGTCATTTGTGCTTTGTTAGTTACTAATGACCAATGACTAATGACCAATGACTAATGACTAAAACTATGCTTCCCTTCATCCGGTCAGATTTAGCCAAATTCACCGCCTATAAACCTCATCCTAGCAGCGATACAGCCGATTCTGTTCTCACACAGTTCGATCGGCTAGATACAAATGAAAGCCCCTACGATTTACCACCTGAGCTAAAAGAGAAGCTGGCATGGACTTATCAGCAAGTAATTGAAACAAATCGTTATCCTGATGGCGGACATGAAACACTTAAGGATGCGATCGCTGAGTACGTTAATCAGTCAGCCGCCCTCTCATCACCCTTATTTACTGCTGCCAATATTTCTGTTGGTAATGGTTCAGATGAACTAATCCGCTCTTTATTAATCGCCACCTGTCTAGGAGGAGAAGGGTCAATTCTCGTTGCCAATCCCACTTTCTCGATGTATGGGATTTTGGCGCAAACTTTGGGCATTCCTGTGGTTGCGGTGGGGAGAAATGAAACAAATTTTGAAATTGACATAAGCGCCGCACAGTCTGCGATCGAACAAACTCAAAATCCCCCCATTCGTGTAGTTTTCGTAGTTCATCCCAATTCGCCGACTGCTAACAGCTTAACTGAGGCAGAGTTAGCGTGGTTAAGAAGTTTGCCACAGGATATTTTGGTAGTAATTGATGAAGCTTACTTTGAATTCAGCCAAACTACCCTAGTAGGTGAATCAGTAAAGCATCCTAATTGGGTGATATTACGCACTTTTTCTAAAGCTTTCCGATTGGCATCTCTCCGTATTGGTTATTGCATCGCTCATCCCGAAGCGATCGCCATTTTAGAAAAAGTTCGCTTACCCTACAATCTTCCCAGTTTCTCCCTAGCAGCTGCATTAGTTGGTTTACAAAATCGTACACTTTTGCTGGAATCAATTCCCCAAACCCTGAGCGAACGAGCCAAACTCATCGAAATTTTATCCCAGCAACCAGAACTACAAATTACTCCAAGTGCTGCCAACTTTATTTACCTGCGTCTTAAACCAAATGGCTTTAATTCACAAGAAGCTGCTTTAAAAACTTTCCACCAGAAACTTAGAACATTCGGCACTCTTGTACGGCACATTAGTGGAGGATTACGAATTACTGTTGGAACTATAGAAGAAAACGCCCGCACCGTTAATCGAGTAAAAGCAGCTTTGGCAAATTTGTCATCTTAGCAATTTACTCAGTAATTAAATCTGCTATTTACCTCACTGCCCAAGCGGCGTACTACTCCCACTGTTTGTGGTAGCACACCTACTAAAAGAGCAAAGGCAACATCCGGTAAAAGAGCCACTATTTCTGGTGGAAAGTATTGTTCAAATTGATCGAGAATCTTCTGGACTCGCTGCCCAGGCAATGGATTTTCTGTAATTTGTTTGATCAATCGAATCCACTGTCGCCTAATCAAGTAGGCTTTCTGGCGTTCTTCATTAGATTCAGGAGTTAATAAAGAAAGATTACCTATGGGCAGTGCCCTTTGGCAATCACAATCGTAATCCCCACCCACAGCAGCCCCAGGCCCAGCAAACTCTGCATGGTAGCGTTTAAAGAGTATTAATCCATTTCGCCTACGACTATTGACGATGAAAACTTCTCCACTGTGCAAACGTGTAAGGATATCCGAGCTTTGTGATTGCTCAGTTCCGTCTGACATGACAACAGAGTCAAGGAAAGTAGTTTCAGGGTAATAAGTTGATACCATAGAGGTCTGATAGCGTCGATGCTGTTCGCTATCCATGTTTTTTAAACTTTTAATGAATGTTGTTGTAGTATGCACTTCAAAACGGAACTAGCTGTTATATCAAATCAAGTTTTTGAATTCTTTTATTATCAAGACCTTTCTGGTCAATCCAACTAAAAATAGCAATATATAGGCGTTGTTTCAGTAATTGAGTGATTATATTTTATGAGATATAACTAGATTTGTCTGTAAACTACACGAGTGTTTTCTTAAAGTTTTTATAAAGATGAATATATTAATTACAAAGTTTTTATGAGGAAGTAATGATTTCTTTCAACGCGACTTCGCGTATCTTCCGATTATAGTCTATTTTCATCTATATTGAATGCTTTCAAAAATTTGTTAGCCATAAATCCCAAAAGCTAAATTTAACATTTTTTAATATTAAAAATATTTACCAAAAAGATAATTTGTTTATAGGGACGAGGGGATTTTTCGTAAAAAGTTTAAATCAAATATTCTTTTGAGAAAAAATTTATCAAAAGCTATTTACGAAGCGAGTAAATTAACAAATATGTTTTAGTTTTAATTTATAGGACTCCTATTTGATTGCGTGAAAAACTCAATATAACTCAAAGAGCCTTCTTTATCGTTAGCTCTTGCCTGCTAAACCAAGTCAGTCATCGAAATCAAAGCGGATTTATATAGATATTTAGCTAATGTTGGCTAGATTTCTAATTAAACCCCGTCCAGTTGAAAACCTGGAGTTCTTAAGAAGAGTATATTATCTAGTCCTAGTTTGAGTTTTGAGCTTTCTATAAGTCAAAATAACTATGGCTCTCAAGGTAGACGTAGTTTAGCTTAGTTTGTGTTTGATTGCCGCTATGAGTTACAGATTTTATCGAATTAATTGCAACAGAATACAAAACTTGACAATTGCCAACACAAAACTCAGATAATAGAATCAGCATTCAGGTGCTTGTGCAATAACATCTGGCTTGAGCGTCTTAGAAGAAATGTATTCCAATTAGATTCGACCTTATGCACTCGATATCCCAGCTTGAAATAAAGCTGTCGTGCTTGATAGTTGTTTTCTAAAACATGGAGATATAAGTCTTGAAATCCCCACTCGCGAGAGACTTTTTCACAGCTAGTAAGCAATCCTGAAGCCACACCATGTCTACGGTATTTTGGGTGAACCGCTAAATTAGATAAATAAGGAAAACCTACACCAACCTGGCTCCATGAATCACTACTGTAGCGTACACCCATTTCCACACTTCCTACTAAGTTATTAGCCTCACCAGTAGTAGTTTCAAGGGCAACTAAGCAAAGATGACGGGGCGCAGGTGATGCCATACGATGCCTTAAGTCTTCGTAAATACCCAGACGTAGCAACGGGAAAGCCCATCCCCATATACCCTTGTGAGAGTGAAAACTTTCAGTAATAATTTGGGCAACACCAATCAAATCAGCAGGTGTAGCTGTACGAATTTGGAATTGGCAGGAAGCTGGATCGATTGGCTGTTGGTGGTATGGGTGAAAAAACCGATATTTCAAGGCTAGTTTAGTATTGATTTTATTCAACAAAAATTTTCTCAAATATCCTAAAACAAGATTTAAACTAAATCAGAACTTTATAGAGTTGCCCAGGAGATTTAACTGAACCAATATTGCTAATTCGCTTTTTCTTGTAGATTAAACAAATTTTTACACTTTAGTTTGGAGTTTTATAACCTGCATTTTTAAAAGAGCATTAGGAGTTACAACTTCATAAATCTATAACCTTAAATTCAGTATATTCATTGCATCCCTTGTTTTAGGTAGGCAGAATCTCAAACTGATTCCCACAAAAACATCTGTCAAGTGATAGAGCTTTGAGCGAGTAGGCAGAGGAATAGCATAACTTGTCTGTAAGCAGCATCTCCAAAATTGTTAAGTAAGTACACTATTGGCAAACTCTGGTTTAAGACTACCTTTGGTTACACTACTGAACTTGTTTTTTGCAGTTACCGCTACACTGATACTACTTTGCTACTAAGTTATTCAAATAGGCTGTACAGCTACTGGGACAAGCATCTTTAAGGTTCCCTAATCCCTAATCTCTAACTCCTCAAGCACTACCACTTGTCTTAATGATAGTTCTGATTGCTAAATTAGAAAGAGGTATTTGTCTAATAGTATACTTTGGCTTTAAATCTTATTGTTTTAATTTCACTGACTCTACCATGACTACCATAAATAAAATTTACCTGCAAGTGTTATTACAACAGCTGTGGAGGGAAAACTTAATATGCAGCTTTATCTGGATTTTTCAGCTGGCTATGAGCGCTGTATGTATTATCAGACATTGCTCACAGGAGGTGAAAAAAGATTTGGCAAGTAAGCGTCGACTCTGTAACACTAAAACTGACAATGAAAGCAATTACACTGCACCAACGCAAACGGTAATCGGCACAAGCAATTGAGACGAATTTCTGTGAGCAAACGCTCCTACACTCAGCAGTCATGTAGCCAAACAGCCCTATTGGTCGAAATGCTCTGCTCTTACCTGACTCAGAAAAATCCTTACCTGATCAGATTATTCTTTATCCGACTGCCGTTGCAGCAGGAAAGCGGTGCATGAAATCCCAAGCAAACAGTAAGCCTAAAATTTTGGTTGTCGATGATGAACCAGACAACCTTGACTTGCTTTACCGCACTTTCTATCGTGATTATAAGGTGCTAAGGGCAACCTCTGGCCCTGCGGCCCTCGATCTGCTGGCTCAAGAGGGAGAGATCGCGGTGATCATCTCCGATCAGCGGATGCCGATGATGAGCGGTACAGAATTTTTGAGCCTAACAGCAACTCAATATCCAGATATTATCCGGATTATTTTAACTGGCTACACCGATGTCGAAGACTTGGTGGAAGCAATTAACGCTGGTAAGGTATTTAAATATGTCACTAAACCGTGGGAAGCGGAGGAACTAAAAGCGGTGGTACGCCAAGCTTTGGATACCCACAATGTCCTCAAAGCTAGAACCCGCGAACTTACCCGCACACTCCGTCAAGAATCGCTGCTGAATACCGTTACCAATACGATTCGCAGTGCTTTAGACTACAGACAAATTTTGCAAGCAATTGTAGACACAGTGGGTCATATGTTGGAAGTGGATGTTTGTCTGCTACGTCCCTTCCAAGATGAGCAGTTGGCGGATAAAGGGTTTATCTATCAGAAGCCTCTGTCTGAAGAAGCAGAAGTGCAGGAGATCGGAGCGGAAGTAGCAGTAAGTCTTTCCTCTCTGCCCGTTATATCCTCTGCAACTCCTCTGCCTCTTTTGGCTCAGACAGTGTGGGAAACCCGCGAAGTTCAGGTAATTCACGATGCGATCGATGATGAGCGCATTCACGGTAACACTCCCGAACTGCGTGAGCGTGGGCAAGCTTTTGCTGCTGCTAACATTTGTTCTAGTTTAGTTGTGCCATTGATCTGCCAACAAGAACTGATGGCTGTGCTAGCACTACACCAGTGTTCTGTTCCTCGCTTCTGGGGCGATGATGAGGTGCAGTTAGTTTTGATGGTAGCGGATCAGGCAGCCTTAGCCTTGTCTCAAGCTTATGCTTACGAACAAGTACGTGCTCTTGCCAAGCGCGAGAGCTTGATTAATACGATTACTAGCGCAATTCGCTCTAGCTTAGATCCTCAAGATATTTTTGCGGCAATTACCCAACAATTGGGACAAGCTTTACAAGTTGATGGCTGCGTCTTGTCTTTGTGGACTGAGGAAGATGAGTTTGTTGAGTGTGTGGCCTTGTATGACAGTTTTCAACATCTAGAAAATTTAAGAGTGCCAGTTCCAGACAATAATTCAAGTAGCAATCATCACCTACCAAATCAGAGATTACCCTATTCTCAAGCATCGATTCAGGAAAATCCCATCCTCCAACAAATGCTACAGACACATGAACCTGTGGTAATTGGTAATGTGAGCCATTCTCCCTCAGATGTGCGGGGTTTTGATTTGCCTTTAAAAATGCCAGCGCGATCGCTAATGTTTGTACCATTATTGGCGGATGGTAAATGTATTGGTAGTATTACCTTGCATGAAGGTAAAAAAGTACGCCAATGGTTGCCATCTGATATCGATTTGGCGAAAGCAGTAGCAGCTCAAGCAGCGATCGCTGTGCAGCAGTCACACTTGTATCAAAAAACTCGCCAACAAGCTGAACGCTTACTGGAATTAGACAAACAAAAAACTGAATTTTTTCAAAATATTTCCCATGAGTTTCGCACACCTATCACCTTGATTCAAGGGCCTTTAGAGTCGGCAGTAGCGGCTGGGGAAGGATTATCTTACTCTCAAAGTGCGATCGCTCTGCGTAACTCGCGCCGTTTGCTGCGATTGGTAAATCAACTCCTGGATTTACAACGCCTGAATGCGGGGAGAATGCAGCCTAGCTTTCATCCTTGTGATTTAGTCGAATTTGTCAGCCAAATAGTTGAATCTTTTCGTCCCTACTGCGAGAAAAAGAGACTGCATCTCGTTACCCAGTTAGATGAGTGTTCGACGGTGTACTTGGACATGGAAAAATTTGACAAGGTGGTTTATAACCTCTTGTCAAATGCCATGAAGTTTACTCCCGAAGGTGGCACTATCAGTGTCAGACTAAAATCTGAGCGCGATCGCTGCATATTACAAGTGCAAGATACTGGAATTGGTATTGTTAAAGAACAAATTCCCCACCTATTTGAGCGCTTTCGCCAAGCTGAAGGTTCAGCAAACCGCTCCTATGAAGGCAGTGGTTTGGGTTTAGCTTTAGTTAAAGAATTAGTAGAATTACATGGTGGTCAAGTTACCGTGGAATCAGTTTATGGTGAAGGTACTACTTTTAGTTTATGGCTGGTGACTGGAAATGCTCATTTACCTGCACAGCAAGTACTAGAAACGCCTACCGAACTGAATACAAACCGCGCTAGCGTAGAGTTAGCTGATTTAGAACTAGTAGAGTCAACAACAGACAATATTGAAAATATTACAATAAACCTCTCCCCCAGTGTTGATACTCAAGACTCAGCACATAAGACTCAGCACTCAATTTTAGTTGTAGATGACAACCCCGATTTGCGAACCTATGTATCTGAAATTTTCCGCCGCAACGGCTATCATGTACAGACAGCTCGTAACGGTCATGAAGGGCACAGTAGAGCTAAGGAAATTCTACCCAGCTTGATTGTGACTGACTTAATGATGCCCTTAGTGAGCGGACTTGAGATGATTCAGATGATCCGCAATGAGGAGACGTTGAAAGGAACACCAATCATTCTGCTGACAGCGAAAGTAGATGAAGAAACCCGCATCGAAGGTACAGAACATGGCGCGGACGCTTATTTAGCCAAACCATTCAACGATCGGGAGCTTTTGGCGGAAGTTCGCAATCTTTTAGCGTTGAAAGAGAATGAACGGCGAATTGTGGAGTTAAATACTTATCTAACAGAATCGGTGCTAAAGCGGTTTTTGCCTGCTGTATTGGTACAAAAAGCGGCAACCGGTGATTTAACGTTAGATTTGCGCCCAGAACCACGCTTAATTACAGTTTTATTTAGTGACATTGTGGGTTTTACACAGCTAGCAAATACTCTCAGATCCCGACGAGTCGCAGAGTTGCTAAATGAATATTTAGAAGCCATGACTAAAGTTGTTTTTAGCAATGGCGGCACTGTAGATAAATTTATGGGAGATGCTATTTTAGCTTTATATGGAGCGCCGGAAGAACTAACCCCTAACGAACAAGTGCGTCGTGCCATTAATACAGCAAGAGCAATGCACCGCTCACTGGCTGACTTGAACCAGCGCTGGCGAGAGCAAGGTGTATTCGATAGCGACAAACTTACTAGCGTACAGTTCCGGTGCGGTATTCACCAAGGTACTGCTGTTGTGGGGATGTTTGGTAGCGCTGAACGCGCCGATTATACTGCTATTGGCCCAAGTGTAAATATTGCCGCAAGGTTGCAAGCTGCTGCTGTTCCCGGTACAATCCTGGTTTCTGCTGCCGTAGCAGATTATTTGCAGGAAGGAGAAATTACTAAAGGTAGTCCACTAGAACTTAAAGGAGTAGATGAAACAGTTTTGACTTTTGCTGTTTCACCAGAGGTAATGGTTAATCGCTAAAATTTAGACTGGTATTTTAAAGCATTACCAATGAGTAAAAGTGCATAATCATATCCAGTTTATATAATATGACACCATCGGTTGCAGACAAAACTCCAATTCCAGCCAAGGTCTGGAGACGACACACCGATCCACCAGGTTTGTGGATTTTTGTCGTTGTCAGTTCAGTCTCTCTGCACTTGCTGGTGTTCTGGCTGATGCGCTCATCTAATGCATTTAGTCTGTGGTTTCCCCAGCAAAATCAATCTGCTGTTCCCATCGAATTGATAGAAATTGCTCCTAAAACAAAATCAATAATCAAATCAAAATCAACAGCTAAAATAGTTTCATCAAAGCCACTATCCTCGACTCAAAAGTCTGTACCAGCACGTTCATCACAAACAGCACGAACTACGCCAATAAATCAAGATTTTGGTGCAATAAATTCTCCTGAGAATCTCCAGAAAAAGAGCCGAATTTACGCCTCTCAACCTAATAGCGAACTTTCTAGACAGCAGAAAGTCCCCACGCCAACACCGAAGCCTATAGCTAAAGCCACAACAACACCTACACCTAAAGCCACACCGAAGCCTATAGCTAAAGCCACAACAACACCTACACCTAAAGTCACACCGAAGCCTATAGCTAAAGCCACACCAACACCGATACCTAAAGTCACACCGAAGCCTATAGCTAAAGCCACACCGACACCTACAGTTCCGGTCGATAATTTACCTTGGAAGCGTCGTCAAGAAATTAAACTGGGAAAGGGAACGCAACTACCAACAGGTATTCCATCAAATCGACCAGTTTCAGAACCTGAAAATAGAGAAACTCCAACAACTTCGACTGGAGAAACTCCAGCAACTTCCACTAGGGAAACTCCAGCAACTTCGACTAGAGAAACTCCAGCAACTTCGACTAGAGAAACTCCAGCAACTTCGACTAGAGAAACTCCAGCAACTTCGACTCGAGGAGCATCGGTAGCAATAGTAGCTCCCTTATCCAGAGATGAAGTGATTAGCTTGATACAATCAAAAGGATTCCGACAAGATGCTTTACCCGATGTTATCGCTTTATACAGGGGAAGCAACACAAAACAATTAGACCCAAGCTTTCTTGTCCAGAATTCGGAACTTGAGCCAGCACAACTCTTGGCTAGCTTGATAATTGACCAGAATGGCAACTTTCAACAGGCTGTAGTTCTAGAAATAGAACCAGCAAAACTGCAAAGTGAAAAAAGTACATACGAGCAAGCCCTAAGCGAAGTTTTCAAAACAGAAAACTTTCTTGCTGCCCACAATAACGATGGCACAAAACCAGACTTGAGCAATTTGTATGTCAGGATCAAAATGCAACCCGCAAATTCCAACTGAATGCTTGAATTTTTACAGAAACCGTGTTAAATTTATAGGGTTGGAAATTTGCGGGCGTAGTTTAGTGGTAAAACTATAGCCTTCCAAGCTATTAATGCGGGTTCGATTCCCGCCGCCCGCTTAGAAAAACTCTCAAAGATACTAGTGCAAAAACTAAGTCTGAATCTTGGTAAAATAACTAGTTAAACAGTCATTCATAATTTTGCAGTGTGCAGAAATAGCTTGACACTGAGAGTAGCCAAATTCAAGACGGTATGAGGAATCGGGAAGACTTTACTTCAACGACATCCATATCTTCGCTATTTGCCTAATTGTTGTCTGATAGTTGGTAGTACTCTGGAAAACGCCCCATCAGTTTTGATTTTTTGAATTTAGAATTGCTGCTAATTGAGATTTTCTAGGCGAATGCGTGGATCGGCTGCTTTGAGCATCAAATCGGCGATTAAATTGCCAATAATCAGCAGTACTGCGCCCATTATTAAGCTTGCCATTAATAAATATAAATCTTGAGCTTGTAAAGCTTGTAAAGCCAATCTCCCTAAACCAGGCCAGTTGAAGAAAAATTCGGCGATGAAGGCACCATTTAATAAACCAGCTAATTCAAAACCTAATAAGGTAATTAAGGGATTTATAGCGTTGCGGAGTGCATGAACGTAGATGACGCGGTTTTCTGGCAACCCTTTGGCACGAGCCGTTTGGATGTAGTCTTGACGCAGAACATCCAATAATTCGCCACGAGTGATGCGTTGCAAACCGGCAAAACTAGTAATTGAGAGGGCGATTGTGGGTAAAACCATGTGCCAGCCGATATCTAAGATTCTGCCAAACCACGATAGTTCTGAGTGATTGATGCTAGTCATGCTACCCACTGGGAACAGCGGCGAGGTGATTTGGGCTAAAACCAGCAGCGCTAAGGCAGTGATGAAACTGGGAAAGCCTTGTCCTGCGTAACTAATCACTTGTAAAATCCGGTCTGCTGGCTTATTTTGTTTGACAGCGGCAAATATCCCTAGAGGGATGGCGATCGCCCATGTGACAATTAAAGATGCGATCGCTAATAGCAAAGTCGCTGGTACTCGTTCCCACAACAGCGATGCTACTGAACGTTGATAAATAAAACTCGTGCCAAAATCCCCTTTGGTTAAGATTCGCCATAGCCACAGCCCAAATTGCTCTGGCCAAGACTTATCCAAACCAAACTGCCGTTTGATTTCCTCAATTCTTTCTGGAGATATTTTCGGATTTTGCCGCAGCGTATCTACATAATCACCGGGAGCGAGTTGAATGATGAAAAACGACAACGCTGAGGCTAATAACAAAGTTAGCAGTGCCTGCAATAGCCGCTTTGCCACATAAACAAAAGTTTCGCTCGTGACTAGCCCGATTAGCCAATCCCGACCTGTCTCCAAGGAAATTTTCGTAGATGTCATTTATATTTTGTCCTTTGTCATTTGTTCTTTGTCATTTGTCCTTTGTCATTTGTCCTTTGCCAGTTGTTTTTTGACCAATGACTAATGACCAATAACCAATGACTAATATTCAATTAAAGAGATAATCGGCACATCCGGCAAATATGTACGCCCTTGTAAATCCCGTAGCTCGATAATAAACCCAAATCCTACTAGTTCGCAGCCAATTTTCTGCACTAATTTAGCTGTGGCACTCGCTGTTCCACCTGTGGCAATCAAGTCGTCGACAATCAAAACTCGGCTACCTTGGTGTAAAGCGTCTTGATGCACTTCTAGGCAATCTGTACCATACTCTAGTTCATATTCAATTGAGTGAACGGCTGCTGGTAACTTTCCTTTTTTGCGGATGGGAATAAAACCAGCTCCTAATTTATAAGCCAGAGGTGCACCAAAAATGAATCCCCTCGACTCCATACCAATGACATAATCAGCTGTTATTTCAGCTTCATTGCATTTTTGTGTTAAAAAGTCAATAGTATAGCGCAGTCCCTCTGGATCGCGCAGTAACGTAGTAATATCCCGAAATAAAATTCCGGGTTTCGGGAAATCTGGAATGTCGCGAACGAGAGACTTTAAATCCATAAAATGGGGAATAAAGGAGTAGGGAATCGGGAATGGGGCATGAGATAGAAAAATTAATAAGCAATGCCCAATGCCTAATGCTCAATACTTCGACTTATCTTGGCTCTGGTTCCATCGAGCGGAGTCGAGATGCTCGGCACGAGTCGCTCAGTACAAGTGCCCAATTTCAGATACCTGAAAAATCGTACACTATAATGTCATACGCTGGGGGTCAATTGGAGGTCGAGGCTAAAGCTTCGCTTTTCATTGACGATAATTAGAATCTAAACCAAGCTATAAAAGGTATTTCACTAATAAATGAGGTGAATTTAGTTATGTTTTAAAATTTTGATTTCAATATAGGGAAAACTTTGAGTAGAAAGAGTTAAGTAATGTATATATCAGGTAGTCATGCTACTGCCACAAGTCTAAGGCTCAAGTCTTGGCTACCGATCTTAAATTTGTTTTATCTAGTCTGTTGGAACCGCACAAGGTATTTATAGAATGAATGTTTCAGCAAGTTTAACGCCGTTCAACAGTCCAACCCAAGACTCACTGCCGATGATTCTGGACACTTTACCAGATCCTGCGATCGCTTCCAAAACCTGTCCTCGGAGAACCAGGCTGCAAATTGACCTGATTTTACTGGCAATTGAAGCTTTAGAACTTGGTGGTTCGGAAGCAATCCTGGCTTTTGCTCAAGAGTTGGATCTGAAAGGAATTGTTAAAGACAGAGTAAATTTATGGCGGATGCGTAGCTCTAACCCGCTACGAAGAGCGCACATGCGCCGTCCCTTAACTATTATGGAAGCAAAAGCTTTGGTGGTCATTGCTTGCTACATAGCACGGCGTTTAACTGTTGTCATCCGCCAGTTATTAATGATATGCCAACAAATGGAAGAAAAACAGATTCCATTAGAACAGAATTTGCGGCTATCTAATTATCTAGAGCGGTTTAGAGCGCATTTTAAAAGCCGGATGAATGCTCGACGTTCTGGTGTACTAGCATTAACTTCTGATGAAAAATTAGATGCGCTAGCAATAAATTTGTTAGGACAATTACTATTTTGTACTGGTACTGCTGGAATGCAGCGGTTCTGGATTAGTCTTTTTGACGGTGAAGTGGAATGAATATTCAACGTAAGTACAGTCTACCTAATTGTACTCTTCTTTTAGAAGGGTTAAGTGATGTCACTAGGGCTGCACAGTTCCAGGAAATGCGCCCAGAATTATCAATATTGGTAAATGCAGAATGCTATTTATCTGGTTACAATCAACCCCTAACCGGAGGGCGAGAATTTTTTGAAAGTTTGGTGAGGGCTGTTAGTGGTTACGCCCAAGAATTTCTGAGTACTGTACCCAATCCGCAAGCACACAACCAGGAATCGGAGCTAGTAGAGTTTCAAAAAATTGATGGCAACCGCCACAGGTTAATCATACATTCAGAGAATGCTCCAGAGGGGTTTGAGTCTCACTCTAATAATTCTAAACGTCCGCCTATTGAAATAGATTTGAATACGGTACAGTTGTTTGATTTAGTAGAAGCAGTGGATCAGTTTTTTGCTGATACTCAGACTTTACCGGAATTATCCCTAGAACTACAACCAGTTACTAGACGCTATGGTGGTGCTAGTCAGGCTGTAATTAGGCAAGCTGTTCCTGCGGCTGTAGGAATATCGAGTTTAGCAGTAGCAGCGATCGCCTTTAACTTGATTCCACCTCCTCAAATTCGTCCACCGCAGCCGAAGCCAGATGAGCAAACTAGCTCTACAACAAAGAGCCTTAATCCTCCAGCATCAGCAGCGGCAACACCCATCGAGGCTGCTGCAACACCTACAGCAATACCAACAGCTAATGAAAAGCCAGTAGTCAAAGATTTAGAAGCACTTTTAAATACAGTTCCAGAAATTACCGATCCATCCCAGCTGCGTGCATTGAATCGTCAAGTGTATAACCAAGTTCATCCAGCTTGGACTAAACGCTCAGGATTGCAACAAGATTTGATCTATCGTTTGGGTGTAGCTGCGGATGGGGCGATCGTTGGTTATAAAGCGGTGAATAAAGAGGCCAATCAAGGAGTCGGGCAAACTCCTCTACCTAACCTACTTTACAATCCTGCTAATCGCGCTCCCATTTCTAATGAACCGATAGCCCAATTCCGAATAGTGTTTACTACAAATGGTGTGTTGCAAGTTAGCCCTTGGCGAGGATATGCTAAGACACCAGAGGTAGTCGGTGCAAAAATTACTGACTCTAATATCACTAAAGGTTTAAATAAAAAGCTTTATAATACAGTTCGTCAAACCTGGAGTGGCACTCCCACCTTTACGCGAGATTTGAAATATCGGGTAGCAGTCAACAAAGATGGTGTAATTGCTGACTATGAACCACTTAATCAAGTCGCCTTTGATTATTTCCGAGAAACACCTCTTCCTAAGATGTTTAACGCCATCTATGGTTCTAATGTAGCTGCTCCCAATGACAAAGAACCTTTAGCCCACTTCCAAGTTATATTCAAGCCTAACGGCAAGCTGGAAGTCACTCCTTGGAAGGGATATCAGTAATTAAGCATGGGGCAAGAGAATTAAGTTGCTATTCTCTGTGCCCTACTCTGAGCAATAACATACCTGAGAATTTAATTTTCTACCTATCTGTGTAAGTTTGCGATAATATGGCGCTAACCTGAGAAATTTAGATTTATGACCCAGGATTTTGCCTTTTTAAAGCGGATATATCAATGCTTTTGACCCATTTCCGCCCCTTACCTGCAAGAGATCCCGCTTATGTTGATTTTACAGAAGTGCGGGGAGATGGCGACATATTAGTAAGCTGTTCCACATTTAAATTGCATAATTACGGCGGGCAAGATGCCCACCCCACAAGAGTTATATAAATTTTAGATATGCAAACTAGATGTGGTTTAGCTTATCTAAAAGTCAGAGTAGCTCAGTGAAGTTTAAATTTCCAAAGTAATGAATGCAGAGAAAATAAAGGTATTAAATATAGATACACACCCTCATTCCTAACGTATTAAATCAGCGCGGGGTTTAAAAGTTTCTATTTGCCGTAACTTTTCATAAAGTTCCCGTTCTTCTTGACTAATATTTTTCGGTGTAACTATTTGAATTTCTACTAATTGATCGCCACGTTTACCGTCATCGTTAGGATAACCTTTATTACCTAGTCGAAATTTTTGACCAGACCTAACGCCGGGAGGGGTAGTCATTTTCACAGGGCCATCAAGAGTAGGTGCTTCTACCTGTCCTCCTAAAACTGCCTCACTGGGAGTAACAGGTACTTGGCAAACGATATTTAAACCTTCTAATTTAAATAATGGATGAGGTTCAACGGTAATTTTTAAGTATAGATCGCCACCACCAACGCCTTGGTTGCGCAAACGGATAGTTTGACCTGTTACCATCCCTGGTGGCATGTTAACTTCTAGCGATCGCCCATCTTCCAAACGAATCCGTTCATTACCACCTTGATAAGCTTTTTCTAGTGGTAGCGTTAATCTGGCTTCTATATCCCGACGGGTAGTCCGAGGTGGGGGATTAACTGTATAGGCAACTTTTGTTCTGGGGGAACGATACGGATCGCTAGTATTGCCATTACTGGAGTTATTTGCCGCACTCTTATTTTTGACACCAATAACTTGATTAATAAAACTTTCAAAGTCGGAGAATTGGCTGGGATCTACATCTTGATTGCCGTTGCGATCGCTAGCACTACTCTGCCAAGTTTTAGCCTTTGGCGTTTGTTTGTTGCCTGCAAAGCCTTTTTGCTTCCAGTAGCGGCTAAACTGGTCGTACTGCGATCGCTTGGCTGGATCGGAAAGAACTTCATAAGCCTCGCCAATATCCTTAAATTTTTCCTCAGATTCTTTGTTACCCGGATTCAGATCGGGGTGATATTGCCTTGCTAACCGCCGATAAACCTTTTTAATTTCCTCACCAGAGGCATCTTTAGATACTCCTAAAATTTCGTAGTAATCGCGAAAGTTCGGCAAATTTTGCATAGTTCAGTTATTTAAATTTTAGATTTTAGATCCATTAAGAGTTAGGAGTTATGAGTTAGGAGTGATGAGTTGAAAGATTTATTTTTAACTCCTAACTTCTAACTCCTAACTTTTCTTATAACCAATCATTGTCTTCTTCATCATCCCAGTTATCTTGGTAGCTGGGGCGGGATTTGCGTGGAGGACGGCTTTCATAAGAGGAAGAACGATTATCGCGGCTAGAATCTCTGTCATAGTCTCTACCGTAATCTTTGCCATAGTCTTTACTGTATGAGTCGCGTTCTCGATATGTATCTCTGGGAGATTCGCGATCGCGTTCTTTATCACCGCCAGTAAAAATGTCACGGATAGTCCCAAACAAGTCGTCATCTTCATCTTCAGCATAAGTCTGGCGGACTTCCCGATTTAGCTCATAGAGAGCATCTTGCAAGTCAGCGTAGGCTTGATCGATACCGCGATCGCTATTTTCTTGAAGACTTTCTTTTAGTTGTCGGCAAATATTATCAATTCTTTGGCGGCGGCTGCGGGCAAACTGCATACCAAATTCCAGCGCGACTTCTCTCAATTGTCGTTCTGCTTGGAAAATCAATGCCTCAGAACGAGTCCGCTTTTCAATTCTTTCTTTACGTTCGCGATCGACATCAGCGTATTTTTGAGCGTCTTGAATCATCCGATTCACTTCCGACTCGTTCAAGGTGGAAGCGCCTTGAATGGTGATACTCTGCTCTCGTCCAGTGGTTCTATCTAGGGCTGTTACTTGTAAAATCCCATTAGCATCGATATCAAATGACACCTGAACTTGAGGAATTCCTCGTGGCGCTGGTGGGATGCCATAGAGCTTGAAACGTCCTAAAGACTTGTTGTTTGCTGCCATTTCCCGTTCGCCCTGAACTACGTGAATTTCCACAGTGTTTTGGTTATTTTCAGACGTGGAAAAAATATCAGAACGGCGTACTGGAATTGTCGTGTTGCGGGGAATGAGTTTTTTCATCACACCACCGATGGTTTCCAATCCCATAGAAAGGGGTGTAACATCCAAAAGCAGCACATCTTTGAGTTCGCCGGCGAGAATTCCTGCTTGAATTGCTGCACCCACGCCCACGACTTCATCGGGGTTGACGTTCTCGTTTGGTTCTGTACCAATCAAGTCCCGCACTAGCTGCTTCACCATTGGCATTCGTGTAGAACCGCCAACTAACACAACTTCTTCAATGTCTCTAGGTGAAAGTCCGGCATCTTTGAGGGCGCGTTTTACTGGTGTCCGCAATCTTCCTACCAAATCACCACACAAGCCTTCAAATTGAGAACGAGTTAAACGAGTTTCGAGATGTTTCGGGCCATCTTCCGTGGCAGTGATGAAGGGTAAATTAATGTCGGTGACACTGACAGCAGAAAGCTCAATTTTGGCTTTTTCCGCCGCTTCCATCAGACGTTGCAAAGCTTGGCGATCGCGTCTTAAGTCTACCTCTTCTGTTTCCAGAAATTGCTCTGCTAACCAATCTACGATTATTTTGTCAAAGTCATTCCCACCAAGTTGCGTATCTCCACTGGTAGCCTTGACTTCAAATATCCCATCACCTACTTCTAAAATCGACACGTCAAAAGTACCACCACCCAAATCAAAGACTAAGATAGTTTCCGTGTCACCCCGATCTAATCCATAAGCCAAAGATGCCGCAGTCGGTTCATTGAGAATCCGCAGCACTTCTAAACCAGCAATTCTGCCAGCATCACGGGTTGCCTGCCGCTGAGAATCGTTAAAATAGGCAGGTACTGTAATCACTGCCCCTGTAACTGGTTCACCCAAATAGCGACTAGCATCGTCTGCCAATTTCTTCAGCACCATTGCCGAAATTTCTTCTGGGGCGAAATCTTTATTCATACGAGGACAGGCAATTTTAATATTACCTACTTCGTCTTTGCGGATGGTGTAGGGCACACGCTTAGAATCTGCATTAAGTTCACCATACTTCCGCCCAATGAAACGTTTAACTGCAAAAAAGGTATTTTGAGGATTGAGGACGGTTTGTCGCCGTGCCATTTGCCCAACTACCCTTTCACCTTCTTTGCTGAAGCCAACTACGGAGGGGGTTGTTCGCATTCCTTCTGCATTGGCAATCACCACCGGCTTGCCACCCTCCATAACGGCGACTACTGAGTTGGTTGTACCCAAGTCGATGCCGACTACCTTGCCCATGCGTTACTCTTCTCCTAAAGTGTCTTATATATTTATTATGATTGGGCGGAACTACCCCTAGCTTTGTGCTACAAGATAAAAACACCTCAATGTATAATACTCATCATTAAGGCAGTAAGCTAAGAAGTGCAGCTAGAGGAGATAGTTGCAAGACTAGGATAGCATTGAGATGGTTGGTGTGCCCAAGCAGCCTCAATTCTTGATATCCGCCTACTTATGTTTAAGTTATCTGCAAATTGGTAAGTTAACCTTAAGAATGCTTGCTCTGCTTTTTGAGTGCCTGAAAATTCTAAGAAAATTCTAATATTATTGCTACTACTTAAAAGATTTGAATTTAACAGAGCGATTACAGAGTTCCCTGAGTGCGATCGCGCGAGAACGCGATCCTTACATGGCAACGGCTGGGCATTTTTTTGTCCAAGAATACATCCGCCAGGAATTTTCCCAATGGGGGAGTGTGGAAATCCACACCTTTGAAGTCAGAGGTAAAACTTGTAGTAACCTGATATTAAATTTACCATCCCAAGCTAAAGGGCAAAAAAAGGATTTACTGCCGATTTTAATTGGCGCTCATTATGATGGCGTTCCGGGAACAGTTGCGGCTGATGATAATGCTACAGGTGTGGCAGTCTTGCTGGAATTGGCGAGAAAGTTTGCTGCCCAAGCTGTCAGATATCCCTTAAGACTGGTTGCTTTCGATATGGAAGAATACGGCTTACTGGGTAGTGCTGACTATGCAGCCCTGTTGCATCAACAAAAGCAACAGCTACGCTTAATGATCTCCTTAGAGATGTTGGGTTATAAGGATTCGACACCTGGTTCCCAAAGTTACCCCCCTCCTCTGGAACGTTTCTACCCAGATACGGGTGATTTTATTGCTTTAATTGGCAACTTGCGGACATTGCCTGACTTAATTGGGATGAGCCGTAATATTCGTAAAGCTGGCGTATCTAGTCAATGGCTACCCGTGCCGAATCGAGGTTTAATAGTTCCCCAAACTAGACTTAGCGATCATGCACCATTCTGGGATTTGGGTTATCCGGCAATGATGGTGACAGATACGGCATTCTTGCGAAATCCACATTATCACAAACCTAGTGATGCGATCGCTAGTTTGGATTTAGATTTTCTTACTCGTGTATGTGAAGGTTTAGAAATTGCGATTCGGCGGTTGTGAAAAGATATTTTATCTTATATCTGGTGCGTGAATTTTAGATTTTTTACCTCACTTACTTGTTGCAAACTACTGTGTATTTTTTTATTACAGCAGTTTCGGCAGCTATGAGGTACATCCTAAAAGCTGAAAGCAATGATAGGAGAGGGGCAAGGAGAAAACTATATTGCATAATAGCCGGAAGCGCTGTAATCAATATCTTCAAATTTTTTCAATTATTTATACTATCTTGTTGATGCGATCGCGCATTAGGAGTCAAAGTAATTAAATCGTCAATATTACGCTTCATTGTTTCACAAATTGCATCTAGTGGTAAATCATTAGCATCATAGCCGAAGGGGTTTTCTATCTCTAAGCCAATGGCTTCAATGCCAAACAAAGTGAACCCAACCAAAGCAGAAACTAAACCTGTCCACCAACCGAGACTGTCTACTATTTGAAATGGTAGCAAAAAGCAATATAGTATCAGTAATTGCTTTAAATGAATAGCATAAGCAAGCGGCATAGGCGTTTTTAAAATACGTTCGCAAGCACCTAAATTATCCACAAGACTATTCAATAATTCTTGCATTGATGTTAGCTGGTAGCTATTAAGACAATTGCGATCGTACTGTTGCTGTAAATAATCTCCTATCCAAAAGGCAACCTCTATAGGAGGATTATTCATAATCTTCAGTTTTATGTACTTAGTAGATGGCATTAAGTCTTCTAACTCGCTATTGACACCTTCTCCTCGCAAATGTAATTTAGTTGTTACAGCAAACGCTACCAATAAGTTTAATGCCGTAATTTTTTTATCTTTATCTTCTGGTGAAATTTCACCAACTGATACCCAAATTTGCCTCGCTAAATTTCGGACGTTATTTACTATAGAACCCCAGCATTTTCTCCCTTCCCAAAATCGCTCATAAGCAGTATTTGTACGAAAGACAAGTAACAAACCTAAAACAATACTAGGAATCACATTTACTAAAATAGGCTGGGATACAGGTTTTTCAAAATGGTGAAGCAGAGAAATTAAAAATCCGAAAGCTCCACACCATAAAACATGTTTGAAAATTGCTTTTATTACTGAACCTTTAGGTTGTAATGCTGTGCGGAACCATTTGATTTTTTCGTTCATCATGTATTCACCCTAGTAAAATAATTATTGAACCGATAAATTCAGCATTTGTTAGCTTAAAAATAATCATTATAAAAGTAGCACAATTAGCACAGAGATACTTGAAAAACTATTCTTGTTAAGAACATAATATAGCGGTTCTCAGTTGAGTGAGGTACAAGAACCCCACCCCGCCAAAGCTACGCTTTGTCTCCCCTCTCCGCTTGCGGCTACGGTGTACACACAAGTCTTCTAGAGTTGCACCACAGCCTTTTGATCCCCCCTAACCCCCCTTAAAAAAGCTATCCATTACCCGCATCTTTCT
>NZ_CAWUDN010000121.1:0-23103 GCF_963920915.1 Nostoc sp. PCC 9305 | reverse complement strand
ATCTTACTTAATTTGTCAAGCTCACCCTATACCAAATTAGATGAGCTTACCCTGGGTAATTAGTATCGATAGCGATTGAGGATTCAGCTAACTCAGTAGCTACTTTCAGTAGATTTGGCTGGTTTCTTTTAATAGTAATAATGTAGTCATTTTCTCCCTCGATAATCAACTCAACAGTATAAATATCGTTGATATTCAGAGATGAGGTAGGATTTAAATATTTTTTTGATTGTGAATGCCACTGTATCCAAGCTTGAGGTATGAGTATAGGTATATTTTTATTAGCCATATTAAATGTTTTAGCATAATGGAGAAAAAAATTTGTTTCGTATTCAGTTTGATTCATGTCTCTCAAGGCTCTTCTTAAACTTGTATCTGTTGTTCCTAAATGTAAATTAAAATTTTGTGCTAATTTTTGATAAGTTAAATCAGGATAAACATTAAAGTCTATAATTCCAATACCATTTTTCCATTCAAATTTTAACTTTTGGCTACCTCTATCAATTTGAACAGCAAACTCTGGTTTTGGTTTGCCAAATGGCAATCCAACAGGGAATTGTGATATAAATAAACTATTATTAGGAATAATTGGCTGATAAATTACTCTGTTTACATCAAATTTAAAGCCTAAAAACTAAGCTTTACATAAATTTTATATAGTTTTTGTGGGAAGAGATACCCCACAAAATGAATCTAAACGTCAATTCCTTGTTCTTGTAAACTAATATTTTATTAAAGTGTTAGGCATAATTGTTTCTTGAAGATTTACGCCGCTGAAATTAGCTCCCCGAATATCGGCTCCTCTAAGGTTACTTCCTCTGAGATTTGCCCCTGCCAAATTCGCGTCTCTAAGGTTAGCCCAACTCAAATCAGCTTGAGTCAAATCAGCTTCACTTAGGTTAGCCCGCAACAAGTATGCACCACTGAGGTGAGCCTTAGTCAGATTAGCTTTGTATAAGTCAGCTTTGTAAAGATAAGCCCCTAAAATTTCTGCTTCGTATAAACTCGCCTCACTGAGGTCAGCCGCAATCAAGTTAGCTTCAATCAAGTTGGCAAAAGAGAGGTTAGCCCGCATCAACTTTGCTGCACCTAAATCGGCATCTCTCAAGTTAGCGCCTTTTAAGTCAGTACCAATTAGATTAGCAGATGCGATCGCAGCACCTCTAAGATCCACTTGACTCAAGTCAGCTCCAATCAAATTGGCATGACTCAAATCTGCCTGCGTAAGTATAGCGCCACTCAAGTTAGCAACACTGAAGTTAGCCGCACTCAGGTTAGCTTCATTCAGGAAGGCTTTATGGAGGTTGGCACTACTGAGGTCAGCACTACTGAGGTTTGCTCGCACGAGTAAAGCATTACCCAAATCGACTTTTCTCAGGTTTACCCCTTGGAGGTATGCGCCTCTGAGGTTATCGCCATGCAAATTCGCGGCGCTTAGGTCTGGTTCAATCTGGGGATTTTTCTTTCTCCACTCAATCCATTCAACTGCACCTGCTTTGAGTAAAGTTAGATGCTCTCGATTTGCCATTTTCTACTCCTGACGCCCACCCAGAGAATTTACCCGACCAGCGACACTTTCAATAGCTGTTAATGCTCCCGCTGCTCCTGCTAGAATATCCTGTTCTTGTCCACCTAAGTACAGCCGTCCAAAACTACCTACAGCTTGAACTTCAAGAATGTTAATTCTCGCTGCTTTCTCCGCTTCATTGGCAGCCAGTGCGGCGTAAGCAGCAGGCTCCACTTCTAATACATACAGCGTTTGACCTGCTAGTAGTAGCTGTCCCCGACGCGTGCGATTAATCAGTTGTGTTTGATAAGCATCGATGTTGCGGATAATCTGGCTAGAAATAACACGCGGTTTCAGACATTCCTCTCTTTTGACTCCCAGGAACGCCAAAATTGCTTGACCAGCAGCTCTGGTTTCGCCTTGGGAGCTAGAATGAACTTCCAATAGTCCGTACAGTCGTTCAACTACCTGTACTCCCGGACGGACAGAGGCAGATTTTAGGGCTATATCCGTAATCTTATTAATTTCGATACCAGGAGAGATTTCAATCCACAGTGATGTATCTCCTGGTAATGGTAAGAAGCCTTGGGCTACTGTTCCCATATATGCTGCATGTTGAGGTTGCAGGTTGTCGAGAAATACGAAACTGCGTAATTCTATGCCCAAGATTTTGCTCTCCAGTCGTGAGGGTAAAAGTTATCTATATGCGAGATATAAGTGCCTAACTTGACAATATAGGGTATAAAAGAGCGCAAAATCCGTTAAACGGATCTACACCCGTGTGTCAAATAGCAATTATAGAAGCTAATGCTTATTTAAAAGACCATTGTCGTCTTGGGATAAAATCTACTTCGATCGGACGACATAATTTTTGTTTAACACGGCTGCTTTGTAAACATCTTGACCTTTTTACATTACCCCAGTTTTACCCCAAATATTTCCCCAACATCTCCCAACCGGAACTGCAAGGATTAGATACCAATAAATATGGCTCTTTCTAGCTCAAGTTGTTTTTCCTAAAGTATTTTCATCCCTATAATCCAATACAGTTCAGTTAAGCAGTTTTTTCCTTCTCTTTCTTCTCTCTCTGTGTTCTCTGCGCCTCTGCGGTTCGTAAAAATAACTTTGACAAACACGCCCGAGCCTTAACTGAACCGTATTGCCCTATAATCAGGTCAATAAGCAGATATAAAGTACTTAAATACCTTGCCGTGGTTTAATATTTTGGCGCGATCGCCAATATTCAGGAGGAAGGGCGATCGCGATTTTTCTGGTTTATCTATCAGGTAGTGGGCAAGTCCCCTTCAGGTAAGACATTATCTATGCTGAGTACCCACGGTATACCTTTATCAATTGGGGAACTGACAGTAATTTTAGCTCTGTTGGCAAACTGTTTTAAGCAATCGGCAAATTGGGGAACAGTTTTCATGATATTGCGATAACTTTCCATGTTATTACAAATCAGGATCAAGGTCAAAACGCCACTATTGATTTGGAAATACCAATGACAACTCGATAACAAAATCCGTGTCATGCGATCGCAGGCTAAGAAAAAGCTTTTTTTAGTTGCTTCTTCAAGCTGTCGAAATAGTATTTCACTCAGCTTGATTGTTTGAGGTGAAGGCAAATCATCTGGATGTAGGCATGGTTGATTCATAAGATTTGGGCAAGCTCCAAAAGTAACGAAGCTGCGGTGAAGATTGGTATTTTTGATTTTTTGCAGATTGAATATTGCAGAAAAATCAGGTTTACTAGGTTATTGTTCTTGAGTGACAATCCACAACAAGTCTAACCACAACTGGGGATAAGCTTGCTTGAGATTTGAGAGTGGATCGCGCATCAAGTTATTGGCATTAAAGCAAACAACTTCAACTAGCCCCAAGTATTCCGCTACTTCTTTGAGTAGGTTTCTTTGTTCTACTACACTACTAATTAGTCTATCAGGGCAATAAATACCAATGTATTTTACATGGCGGATGCATGTTTTTATATTCACTCTTGTTAAATGAGGATGAGGATTGATTATCTTCACATAACATTGACTTAACAGTTTCCATGCATGTGGGTGAGTGTGTTCAATAATTACGTTAAATTGCTGGGCTAAGTCTTCTTCTGTAATCATTACTCTCTCCGTTGCTTTGTTACCATCTGTTGCATACTTTGGTAAATACCTAATTGATTGTGCAAAAACTTAAAACAGCAATTATTTGCTGATGCTATGTGCATATTCACTTTAGTCAAATAGGTAGTTTTTCGTCAGGGCAAAATTTACCCCAAAAAGTGAAATTGGTTGGTATGTTTTCTACTGTTTGTATTACTCGTCTATCAAGCATCAAAGCTGAAACTAATCTCTAAAACTGTATTAAATGCTACTGTTTACCAATTTAGTTGGTAAAAAATCACTGCTAAATAAATGCTCTGTTTCTTGGAATTTGGGGCTTTTAAGCCAAGATAGCAAGTAAAAAACAAACACCCGCAAAAATAATTTGCGCTTCGCAAGCAAATTGGCTATTTCTGTGATAGTCTTTTTATATAGGGAATCAAGACAGCGAAAGCACAAAAAGTCTTCAAAGAGAAATGATATAAACTCAAAGACTATACTTTCGCCTTGGCAGATGCAATGTTTAAATCCGCTACGGCTTTTTGAAACCAAGAGACAAAGCCAATGAAGCAGGATAGTGACCTCCGTAATAACTTGAAGTCCATTAGAACTCGCTTAGGCATGAGCCAACAAGATTTGGCTAACATCGCTAATGTAACTCGTCAGACTATTAGTGGTGTAGAGTCGGGACTATATGCTCCTTCAGTAGCCATAACACTTCGCTTGGCCAAAGCGCTTGGCTGTCAAGTTGAGGATCTATTCTGGTTAGAGCGGGATTTACCTGAAATTGAAGCAGTTCTTGCCAAACCCGTTCCTAATGGTCAGCAACTGCGAGTTAGCATGGCTCGTGTAGGAGGACAATGGATAGCTTATCCCTTGATTGGCAAGGATGCTTTTCGCCAAGATATGATTCCGGCTGATGGTGAAAGTACTAGCCTTACAGGTACAAATAAAGTTCGAGTCCGTCTCTTAGACGATAATCTCGACACACTTCACAACACCGTTGTGATTGCTGGTTGTGCCCCTGTGATTTCACTATGGGCAAGAGCCACCGAACGCTGGCATCCCCAACTGCGAGTCCAATATAACTTCGCCAATAGCATGGCTGCATTGCACAGTCTATGCCGAGGTGAGGCGCACATCGCTGGGATGCACCTATACGATCCTGAGACTGGTGAGTATAATACTCCCTTTGTTCGAGATGTTTTGGCTGGAAGGGAAGCAGTTCTGATTACCCTTGGTGTCTGGGAAGAAGGACTTTTGTTTAAGTCTGGCAACCCGATGGGAATTAGAACAGTTAGTGACTTAGTAGCTGGGGGAGCGACTATTGTCAACCGCGAAATCGGTTCTGGTAGTCGGATGCTTTTGGAACAAACACTCCAAAAAGAGCAGATACCGTTCGATGCTGTTCAGGGCTTTGACAATATACTCAAAAGTCACCAAGATGTTGCCCAAGCTGTAGTAGGAGGAATTGCTGATGCTGGTATGAGTACGGCATCTGTAGCTACTGCCTTTGGGCTGGGATTTATCCCTTTACATCAGTCACGATATGATTTGGTGATTCTTAAGGAATATCTCGAAGTTGCACCTGTACAGCAGTTGCTCAGTACTTTGGGACATCGGATGGTTCACTCCCAATTTGAAATTCTCGGCGGTTACGATATCAGCAAAATCGGAGAAATTGTAGCGACTGTTTAGAGTGGATTGCAATGGTTGGTTGTGTGATTTAGGAAAAACTTGGCGTAAATTTAAATTCCTACTGCAACGACTCTTGAGGTATGAGCAACCTTCAGGGGATTACAACAACTGGTAATGCTGAATTCGTAATTCGGATTTCAATTTGAGTTTCCGGCTTGGAATCTGTAGCTTTCTTGTTTCCAATTGGTATTACTAACGCTAGAGAAATCATTTGAGTCAGCGGATGGTAATACTTGCAATATTCCTTGAGTGATGTCTTATCGCTATAGCCATTAGTCAGAAAAAACAATGACTAATGACCAATAAAAACTGACCAAAACTTAAATATGTTCTGGATACAGACTCTTTTTGCTGTAGAACGAGCACCTCCAACAACGTTCTACAGAAGGCAACTGCTGTAAGTTCGCTTCCAGTAGGCACACAGTAACAATGCCATGCCTGATAAACCGACAGACCGAGCAAACAAACAATTACAGGATCAATCATCATGTCCGACGGCAAAATTAGACAAATTGCTTTCTACGGTAAAGGTGGTATCGGTAAATCTACTACCTCCCAAAATACCCTCGCTTCTATGGCAGAAAAGGGTCAACGCATCTTGATTGTAGGTTGCGACCCCAAAGCTGACTCTACCCGATTGATTCTGCACTGTAAAGCTCAAACTACCGTGCTGCACTTGGCTGCTGAACGGGGTGCTGTGGAAGATATCGAACTTGAAGAAGTGGTAATCACTGGCTTCCGGGATATCAGATGCGTAGAATCTGGTGGGCCAGAACCTGGTGTAGGTTGCGCCGGTCGGGGTATCATCACCGCCATCAACTTCCTCGAAGAAAACGGCGCTTACTCAGACGTAGATTTCGTATCCTACGACGTACTGGGCGACGTTGTGTGTGGTGGTTTCGCCATGCCAATTCGTGAAGGTAAAGCCCAAGAAATCTACATCGTTACCTCTGGTGAAATGATGGCGATGTTTGCTGCCAACAACATTGCTCGTGGCGTTCTCAAATATGCTCACACTGGTGGTGTACGTTTGGGTGGGCTGATTTGTAACAGCCGTCAAACTGACCGGGAAGATGAACTAATTAGCACTCTGGCAGCCAGATTGAATACCCACATGATTCACTTCGTCCCGCGTGACAATATCGTGCAACACGCCGAATTGCGCCGGATGACAGTGAACGAGTATGCGCCTGACAGCAAACAAGCTAATGAATACCGCACATTGGCGGACAAGATTATCAACAATACAAATCTTACAGTTCCCACACCCATTGAGATGGATGAGCTAGAAGATTTGTTGATTGAATTTGGCATTCTTGAAAGTGAAGAAAATGCTGCAAAAATGATTAGCCAAGCAGATGCTGCTAAAAAGCTAGAAGACGTTCAAGGCGAAGCGCTAGAAGCAGTTAAAAAAGGAAATGTAGAAATAGTTTCTGGTAGCTAAAACTCAAGTGCTAAGTACAAAGTAAATATTAGGTGGGCTATTATCGCCCACTTTCTCAACAATCTTTTAAAATGGAGGTACTCGAATAGCTAATCTTAACTTCTGAGTGTTTTCTTATCACCGTGTTAACACTAATCTCCTAAAGTATACACAGCAAAATTAATACTTTAAGAGTTTAGTTCATGTTTTTGTTTTCTCCTTATCTAACCTAGTTGATGTTTATATTTTAGGGAATGATAAATTATCTTTCTCATTCCCTTTTATTCCAAATTTTAGATACATTAATAAATGAAAGTCCTATAAAAGCCTTTGGGAATTCAGTTAACATCTAGCAAATTCTACCTATTGTCACCAAACAAATGAATCCCACTTCAGGAAAAATCAACGATTCACTCAGTGACTTCAATTCCGAAGATGCTCGTCAGCAACAGAAACAAAAGAAAAAAAAGTCCTCCACACAATTACCTCAACCTGGAACTACTCAAGGGAGTTGCGCTTTTGATAGTGCAATGATTACCCTAGTACCAATTACCGATGCTGCTCATGTAGTTCACGGCCCGAGTGGCTGTGCTGCCAGTATTTGGGGAAGTTACAGCAGTCTCTCTTCTGGTTCGATGCTGTACAAAATACGCTTTACCAGCGACATCGATGAGAACGATATCATCTTCGGTGGAGCCAAAAAGCTGTACAAAGGCATTTTAGAATTAGCAAGACGCTACAAACCGGCGGCGGTATTTGTTTACTCCACTTGCATCACCGCCCTGATTGGAGATGATATTGAGGGAGTTTGCAAAGATGCCACAGAGAAAACAGGAATACCCACTATCCCAGTACATTGCCCTGGCTTTATTGGGAACCAAAATTTGGGCAACCGTGTTGCTGGTGAAGCGTTGCTAGAACACGTTATCGGAACAGCTGAACCAGAGACTAGTACACCCTATGACATCAACCTAATTGGCGAACATAACATCGCAGGTGCAATATGGAATGTTCTACCGTTATTGGAGAAATTAGGTATCAGAGTTTTGGCAAAAATTACAGGCGATGCTATCTACAAAGAAGTTTGCTATGCCCATCGCGCCAAACTTAATGCGATCCTCTCCTCTAAAGCACTAATCAACGTGGCAAAAGGGATGGAAAAAAAATATGGCATTCCCTATATTGAAGAGTCTATTTATGGTGTAGAGTCAATCAATCAATGTTTAAGGAATATTGCGGCAAAGTTAGGTAATTCTGATTTGCAAGAACGTACAGAAAAGCTAATTGTAGAAGAAACTGCTGCAATAGATGAAAAACTCAGTCTGTATATTACCCAATTGCAAGGTAAGCGCATTATCCTTTCTATTGGAAGTTTCAAGAGTTGGTTGATTATCTTTGCTGCTAAGAAATTGGGGATGGAAGTTATTGCTATTCTGACTAAGAATAATACTGATGACGATCAAATTAGAGTCAAAAGTTTGCTGGGTCAAGATGGCATAATTTTAGAACAAAATACTCCTCAAGAAATCCTACAGATAATTAATGAAAATCTTGCTGATATGTTAATTGCTGATAAACGCCATCAAGATACCTCTCTCACTGCTAGGATTCCATTTCTAGATATTAATCAAGAACGCAATCATGCCTATGCAGGCTATATAGGAATTTTAGAAGTAGCACGAGAACTGTATGCCGCTTTTTACAATCCTGTGTGGGAGCAAGTATACCAGCCAGCCCCGTGGTCAGCAGTAAATTCTTCTGAGGAGGATATTTGATGGCGATTATTAGCGTTACAAGTACATCAGTTGCAGTTAATCCCCTGAAACAAAGCCAAACTGTGGGTGCAGTTTTAGCCTTTTTGGGGTTGAAGGGAATCATGCCTTTATTACACGGTTCTCAAGGTTGTACTGCTTTGACTAAGGCGGTATTAGTACAACATTTCCGTCAGGCGATTCCCCTTTCCAGTACGGCGATGACCGAAGTTGCAACCATTTTGGGTGGCGAGGAAAGAGTTGAAGAAGCAATCTTGACTTTGGTGCAAAGATCCAAACCAGAAATTATCGGTCTTTGTAGCACTGGACTGGTGGAAACCAGAGGTGATGACATGGGGCGCTTTGTTAAGGAGATTCGCCACCGTCACCCAGAACTGGATTATTTACCAATTGTGCTTGTCTCTACACCGGATTTCAAAGGTACATTACAGGATGGCTTTGCTGGCGCAGTTGAGAGTATAGTCAGGGAAATTCCTCAAAAAGGTTCTAAACAAGATGCTTGCCCCACACAAATCACTATTTTGGCGAGTTCTGCCTTCACACCAGGGGATGTACAGGAAATCAAAGAGATTGTCACCTCTTTTGGACTTGTACCTATTGCCGTACCAGACCTTTCTGGCGTACTAGATGGTTCTATAGAAGATTCTTCTAGTGCCATAACAGCTAATGGCACAAATGCAGCACAGTTGCGCTCAATTGGTAGTTCTGTATTCACTTTGGCGCTAGGTGATAGTATGCGGGCTGGGGCACAAATTTTGGAGCAGAGATTCAATATACCTTATGAGATATTTGGTGAACTGACGGGGCTAGCAGCAGTAGATAAATTCCTGCAAGCTTTGGCGGATATTAGTGGTGTTAGCGTACCGGAGAAATACCGTCGTCAACGCCGCCAGTTACAACATGTGATGTTGGAGAATCACTTTTACTTTGGGTGCAAGCGAGTTTCTTTGGCGCTGGAACCAGATTTACTTTGGTCAACAGTTGCTTTTTTGCGATCGCTAGGAGTTGAGATTCACGCAGCGGTGACAACAACACGCTTTCCTTTGCTAGAAAAACTGCCGATCAAGAGCGTCACTATCGGCGATTTGGAAGACTTTGAGCAATTGGCGGTTGGATCTGATTTGCTAATTACCAATTCTCATGGAGTGGCGATCGCTCAACGCTTAAAAATTCCTCTCTACCGTCAAGGGATTCCCATTTTTGACCGCTTAGATTATGGTCAGTTTACCAAGGTTGGCTACCGAGGCACTATGCAGCTTTTATTTGATATTGGCAATCTGTTTTTAGAGCAGGAAACAAAGGTTACAGCAGTTTGCAACTAAATGAGGTACAGAACCAAGAATTCACAAACCAAATTATTCTTCTGCTTCCTGCCTCCTGCCTCCTGCCTTCTGCCTCCTGCCTCCTGCCTCAAAACCAGTGACTTTGTACCTCATGCAAAAGAAAACTGCTGTAAGCATTAATATTAGTGATCGTACCAATGTTTCCTTCACTGACACAGACATTTTAAATAATGATGAAAAGGTTTGTAGAGTGGTGTGTTGAGTTTTCTTGTTGGTGGAATATTCGCCAAAGTAGAAAGTATCTTTTGTTTATCGTTATGCTTACCTTGAGTGCGATCGCGACGCTGATATTATCGTTCCCCTTGAACGCTCAAATAAATCTGCCGTCAACGCCAAAATCTGAGTTAAGGGGAGTGTGGTTAACAAATATTGATAGTGATGTGTTATTTGAGCGCGATCGCCTTAAGGGATCTTTGCAACGCCTTGATGAACTCAATTTTAACACCATATATCCGGCGGTTTGGAATTGGGGATATACATTGTATCCTAGCAAAGTTGCCCAAAAAGTTATCGGGCGATCGCTCGATCCCACACCCGGATTGCAAGGGCGAGATATCCTCAAAGAAATTGTCGATGTAGGACATCAAAAAGGGTTAACAGTAATTCCCTGGTTTGAATTTGGCTTTATGGCACCAGCAGATTCTCTATTAGCTAAAAATCGTCCCCAATGGCTCACAAATCGCAGCGATGGAACTCGGATTGTCAAAGATGGGACAGATAATCGCGTTTGGCTAAATCCCTTTCGCCCAGAAGTACAACAATTTATTCAAGATTTAATCGTTGAAATTGTTAGAAATTACAATATTGATGGTATTCAACTTGACGATCATTTTGGCTTACCATCAGAATTAGGATACGATGCTTATACAGTAGCACTTTACAAAAAAGAACATCAGGGAAAAGCTCCCTCCAAAAACTTTAAAGACCCAGAATGGGTACGCTGGAGAGCTAACAAAATCACCGAGTTTATGAAACGGGTATTTACAGCCATTAAAGCTACTAAAAAAAATTGTCTGGTTTCCGTTGCTCCTAATCCTCAACGTTTTTCTTATGACTTCTTTTTAGCAGACTGGCAGAAGTGGGAACGGCTAGGAATCGTTGAAGACTTAGTTTTGCAGATATATCGAGATGATTTGAATATCTTTGTTAGCGAATTAGAGTATCCAGAAGTGAAAGCGGCAAAGAGCCATATTCCAGTGAGTGTGGGCATTTTGGCTGGGTTAAAAAACCGATCTATACCGATGCAACAGATTCAGACACAAGTGCAAAAAGTACGCGATCGCAATTTTGCCGGAGTCTCTTTCTTTTTTTATGAAACCCTCTGGAACATGAGCAAAGAAAAGCCCCTAGAGCGTCAAACTGCCTTCCAGAAAATTTTTCCCACACCAACGGCTTACCCGAATCTGCTAGCAGGTTGGAAACCGTAGAAATGTGGGGAGTAGGGAGATAGGCAGAGTTCTTCAAACTCCTAACTCCTAACTCCTCACTCAGAACTCTCTATCCTATTCCTAAACGCCCAGCCAAGCCGGGAGTTAGGGGTAAAAGCGTGGTAATCATCAAGAATAGAGCTAAAAGCCCCAAAGCGGCTCTAGCATCATCAGGTTCAGTGACTTCATTCAAACTGGGGCGTTCTTGATCCCGTTGCAAAAAGAAAATCACGATCGCCCAGTACATGGCAATCATATTACCGAGAGACACTAGCGCCAGTAAAATTAAAGTTGCGATCGTTGCTCGTCCTGCGGTTTTGCGTCCATAAATCGCCTGCACAATCCGCCCGCCATCTAGTTGTCCTGCGGGCATTAAGTTCAACGCGGTAATTACTAACCCCAACCAACCAATAACGACTAGGGGATGAACGCTTACCAAGGGTGACTGCAACGCCGAACCAAGGACAACTCGCGCCAAACTTCCCACCAAAATCGACCCTTGGAAAAACTGATTTGGCAATTGAAATAAACTACCTGGGACAGAAAGCAGCAAGCCCGTCACCAGCATTAACAAAGAGACAATACCACCTGCGGCTGGCCCTGCCAAGGCAATATCAAATAATACCTTGCGGTTGGGCAACAGAGACTCAAAGCGGGTAATTGCACCAAAGGAGCCAATTTGCACTGCGGGTAGAAAAAAGGGCCAGCTCAGGCGAATTTGGTGACGCTGGGCAAGTAACCAATGACCAATTTCGTGAGCTACTAAAATCGAAAATATTCCAGCGCCTATGGGCAAAGCTTCTTGAAACCGCCCTGGATTGCCAAAAAAATCAAAATTCAGCAGTAATCCCGCAGCTTCTAAACTTGTGGCAATGGTCGCTATTAACAGAATACCTGCAAAAGCTTTTTGCGATCGCAACATCGGCTTGGGATCGTTACGGCTCGGTAGGACAATCATCACGGGTCTACCGTCTGTATTTTCCACTAAAAACAGACGATAGCGATCGCCAAGGCGTTGCTGTAAACTTGTAGTTAGACGGTTGTGAGTCTCTTCTGGTTCTCCCCGCAAATTGCCTTTAAAAATGGCTCCATCTTGGTAAGCGATCGTTTCTGTGGCAAAAAATGTATCGATACCAAAAATGCCTTTAATTGCATTCAAGTCATCTTCCGGTATTGGCGGGATCTCCGCTTTCAGTTCTGTGACTGCTAGTTGTGGGGAATTTGCTGCAAGTGAGGAAGCTGCGGCAAGTCTTTCGGTTGCGCGTTGCTTGAGGATCGCATCTTGTCCAGCTGCGCGTAACTGTCTGCCCAAATAAACGTACAATCCAGCGGATGTCACCACTAAGAACAATATACCCGCTATATTGATGTAAATCCCGGCGGCAAACAATCCAAAAAACAGGAGCCAGGGAGTCATCAACACCACCGACTGTAACCAGGCTAAGATTCCCAGTTTACCAAAAGGTCTGGCGCGATAAAAGCCCCAGCCCAAAATGCCTAAAGCTACCAGTAGGATTGCCGCCAGGATAGAAGTTTCTGATAAAGTAAACATCTCCAAACCTTTGCTATTGAGACTAAGCCAGAACAAGTCCGGTATTGCAGATACACTTATTAATGTATAACGCCGCCTGTCGTCTGCCCAAATTATCCCGCTTTGCGTGGGCGTAGCTAAACCCACGCGAGAGGTAAAAAAGTTCGTAGTCAGGACTTTAGTCCTAGATTTTTAAGCACTTTAGTGCTTACTACAAACCTATCGAAATTTCAATTTCTCTTCTTTTCTTCTTTCTTTGCGCTCTTTGCGTCCTTCTCTAACGAGACGCTGCGCGATTGCGGTTCGTTCTCTTAGCTCGACTTTATCCAAATAAACGAACCACAGAGACACAGAGAAGCCAGCGCGTTGCGGGGGTTCCCCCCGTTGTAGCGACTGGCGCGACACAGAGGAATAAGTAGGAGAGAGTTTTTTGAGCCTATTAGATAGCTCTTCTTCTGGTGGGTTTATTCGCAACTTGCTGTAAGTAGGATGTGTTACGGCTTTAGTCTAATGCACCTGAGCAACCGGAAAAGAGAGCGATCGCATCTATATCAATCGCTCTCTAGCTCAATAATTAATTTGCTCAAACTCTATGTGAACGAAGTAGTCTTCTAAGTCCAATAAAGAATTTCAGCATTTGGAAAGCGCCTACTAATCTCACTCTCAAAAAAGCTACGCAACGCCTTCATTGTGTCCTTCTCGTAAACGTACTTCGTCCCACCAAACTTATTACGCTTGACACTGCGTTTTGCCTCATCCATCTCTAATTTTGATTGCGGATACCAAGTTTGTAACACTTCTTTTGACCCAGGTGTGAACCGATGCGAGATTAACTCAAAAGTAAGGTTACAGCCAAAATCCAGTGCCTCGTTTATCTGCTCAAACAAACGACTATAGTGCATTTGCCAATCGTCTATCGGCATAATTGGCGCGATAACCAAGCCTACTGGATAACCGCCACCGCCGCGCTCTTGTGGTAGCGCCAACCGTCGTAATGCATTCAGTCTAGATGCTACGGATGCCGTGCCACCTTCAAACTTACCAGAAATCGGTGCGGCATTAACGCTCATCCGACAGCGAGTATTCCCATTGTGTGGTAAATCGAGTAATCCATCCACAGCATCAAACTTCGATACCCAACGTAGATGTGCATTGGTACGAGTGCCAAAGTAACGGATACATTCAGCAAGACTTCCAGTTAAATGCTCAATACCCAATGGATCTGTGTAACAGCTAACTTCAAAACTTGTGGTTTTCCCCTGTTGTTCGTAGTTAGCTGAATTCTCTAATATCTGCGGTAAGTTGGCAAAAACGCGGATGACAGGTGGCCCTGACAAGCTACCAGCTAGGTAGCAGTATTGACAGTGAGCCGGACAACCTTCAGCAATGTGAAACTGCCAATCCGCAGAAGGTGGAATAGGACTCAGTTTAAAAGAACTGGGTGGTGCAGTAACCACCGCTAAGGTACGCTTGGCGATGTTGTAAGTATCGCGCTCAGATTCACCGCGCAGTCCCTTCAGGCGGTTCTGTGATAGTTTTTCTATTGGTAAGTTGAGTGACTGCACACGTGCAAGAATCTGCTGCCCCCAATCTTCATCTAGGGCAGCAGGTGTAAACAGTACCCGTTCAGGTATCCACAACCTTGGCGATCTTGTTTGTGTATCTGATACTGAAACTTGGTCTGTAATTGTATTCAGCAATATCTTTCTCCGTTATTTAGTTTGCTGACTTCTGCAATTAATTTTCCAGGACTTGCTTAATTCGTCGCTCTAACAAATCAAGATCCAAACTGCCTTCATCACGGTTAATTCGGCGCACAGTTGAATTAACATTAGCTAAATTAACCAATAAATCTTGAAGAATTTCCTGTTGCTGACGGGCTTGAGTAACTTCGCGTGGTTCTTGTACTAAATCACGCACAATGGTATCTTCAGCACGAGAGGCGATAATTGGATCGTTTTGCCCTTGAACGTGAACAAAGGTTCGTCGCCCTGGGCCTCGCTCCTCTTCTATTGGTATAACTGCTGTCACTTGGTCAGAACGCACATATTTGCCAAATCCCAAATGGACTAGTTCTGATGAGAGGATTTTCATGTAATTGAAGCGTTATTTTTATGTCTTACTTATATTGTAAAATTTATAAAAGCGACTTAAAGCTATAGACCATACGGGTTATACCCAATTCAAGGTAGTAGTTTCCTTTCCCAATTGCTGCTTGATATCTCTATGTCAGACGCGATGAATCGCGTCTCTACAAATGGTCTCTTTGTCGCATTCTTTTTTCCAATTGGTGATAATGCATTGGCATTGTTAATGCGTCTCCTTACAATGCCAATGCGTCGGGATGCATTCTAACAGCGATCTTTCTGCGGGTTTGATTGTAAATAATACCTGCTTCAAGTTTTAAATTTATTAGTAGCCTCTTTCTACACTGGTAGGATATTTAATCTTGCTCTGATTCAATGTCCTCATCTGCGATCGCTCTCAAAGGTATAATGACTCAAATTAGTCTCCTCGATACAGCGATTTTACTTACAACAAACTTTAGTTTTCTACGTATTTATTACATAAACTCAAATTTTGGAATAGACGATACCTACGATGAGCTACGCTAACGCACTTCATAAAGCGATCGCAATTTGAGGATATCTTGCCATTCGAGATCGGTGAATGGTTGGGTAACTAGTTCTATGTCAAAGTACTGTTTTGCCGTCTCTGTCAATGTATCCACAATCTTTGCAATCCAGCTATCCTCTTGGTGTGTGTTACAAAGTGAGATATTCCACGGTGCTGGTTGTTCAAAGATTTCCTGAAATAAACCTTTGTCTGTAGACAAAATCATCGAGCCGTGTTGAAGAATGGTATTTCTTCCCTTACGTTGGGCACTACCAATGAATTTACTTCCATCGGTAGTAACTAAATCGGCTGCTGTTGCTGTGTTGAAACAACTGGGATTGTGAATGTAACCTCGTCCAGCAGAACCATAATTTAACTCAATACCCAAGGTTTGCCAGCCTTGGATTAAAAAGTTACAAATTTTTTCATAAGTACCCCAACTTTTTCCAGTACTAGCTGAGGTAATCAGGGCGTAGCTTAAGTCTCCTTGGTGGAGAACAGCTCTACCTCCCGTTGGCCGACGAACTAGATCGAGCGCCTTTCCCTGGTAAGTCAGATTATGCCACTGGGTAGGCCATTGTTTTTGCAGATGTCCCAAGGAAAGCGCGTGTGGATACCAGGTATAAAAACGTAGGGTGGGCGGGTGCTGCCCGTTTTCACATTGGTTGAATAACCAAGCATCGATCGCCATTTGCACTGCCCCTGATGTCTGAAGCATTGGGATGAAACGCCAGGTGGATGATGATTCGGTTGCTAGTTGTTTCATCTGTTTCGGACTGCGGAAATATATTGACATCCTAATATCAGTATTTAATAATACTTTTATTTCAGATGATCGGGAAAAATCTGTTTATGAATTTCATCAAAACAATCTTTCAGTACGCGATCCGTTCTGCGATCGCTCTGGTACTGACTACAACTTTGTTTGTTACCAACCTATTCTGGCCAGCTGCGAGTGAAGCGATCGCTCAGGCCCTACCTGTGCAGACTAATCAGCCACAAAGCAATCAGTCTTGGCTAACTGGCATTCTCCAACTAGCGTTGGCAAGCATTCCTAGCAACCTGAAATATACCAGAGAACACGAATGGGTTCGAGTTGATGGCAATATTGCTACACTGGGCGTTACTGATTTTGCACAGAGGCAGCTTGGTGAGGTTGTATTCGCAGAATTACCAAAAGTTGGCGACGTTTTCGACCAGGGAGATGAATTAGGTACTATCGAATCGGTTAAAGCAGTAGCAGAGTTTTATACTCCCCTAAAAGGAGAGATTGTAGAGGTCAACCAAGCAGTTTCTGATGACTCCGAACTAGTCAATGAAGACCCCTATGGCGAAGGTTGGTTGGTAAAAATCAAGTTTAGCGATTCCTCTGCGCTTAATGCCTTACTCTCTGACCAGAAATACAGTGAGTACATAAAAGAGTCTTCAGAAGCTTAAAGCTAACTCTCTCTCGTCAAAAATCGGACTGTTTCATTTTCCGGCGTTGTAGAGAAAGCAGAATGATTTTGCTGGTTTTGTAGGATGAGGCTAAAAGCTATTCCAACAGATGTAGAGACGTTGCAATGCAACGTCTCTAATTTTATTGGCAAAATTTAAAATCTAAAATTCGTTGGTGACAAAATCAAATAATTGATGTGCCATTTCTAATTTAGAACAAGGTGCGATTTCTACCTGATTTCCTTGTATATCCAAAAATATCGCTTGATTATTATCGCTACCAAAACCACTATCCGGCTGATCGATGGGATTGGCAGCAATGACATCGAGTTTTTTATTCTGTAATTTCTCTAATGCAGGTTTGACAATATCACCAGTTTGTGCAGCAAAACCAATTAATATTTGATGCGGCTGTTTGTGTTGTGCTAACTGGGCAACTATATCCGGTACTGGTTCCAAAGGTAAAGCTTGGGGGAGCGATCGCTTGGGCAATTTCTCTGTACTATAATCTTTCGGCTTCACATCTGCCACGGCTGCTGACATCACAATTACATCAGCGTTGGGTAAACATTCCATCATGACGTGCTGCATTTGCTCGGCACTAACAACGGGAATTGCTTGTATTCCCAATGGTACATCCCAATTAGCTGGGCCATGTACCAGAGTGACATTTGCGCCTCGGTGAAATGCGGCTTGCGCTAAAGCTAATCCCATTTTACCTGTGGAAGGATTACCAATAAACCTCACTGGGTCAAGAAACTCTCGCGTTCCCCCAGCGCTAATTAGCACTCGTTTACCGACTAAATCTCGTTTGCCTTGAGTGTGTAATAACGATTGGATGTGAGCGAATATTTCTGGAGGTTCTGCTAATCTACCAGCACCGATGCGATCGCACGCTAATAACCCCGATGCTGTGTTCATCCCATGATATCGGCTATCTGTCAATAACTGTTGCCAATTCCGTTGCACCGCTTGTTGTTCCCACATATCAGTATTCATTGCGGGTGCTAACAGCACGGGACAAGTAGAAGCCAGCACGGTATTTGTGAGTAAATTATCCGCCATCCCGTAGGCTAACTTTGCTAATGTATTAGCTGTCAAAGGGGCAATTACCATAATATCTGCCCATTCACCCAACTCAATATGCAACGGACGAGAGTGAGTTGGTTGCCAAAAATCATCATCTGTGTAGGCGGGATGACGAGATAGAGTTGATAAAGTCAGAGGCGTGATAAATTTTTGCGCCGAACGGGTGAGAATAACTCGAACCTCTACCCCAGTTTTAAACAGCGTCGAAACCAGTTCACAGATTTTGTAGGCGGCGATACCGCCACCTACACTAATGAGAACCCTGTTCAATTTTGGATTAGTCATGGTAAAAAGTTAGGAGTGAGTCGTTTAAAAATTAGTACTAAATAGTTATAAATCCGGCGTTGCATATTTGCGGGATGATTTTGCTAGTTTTGTGGGATGGGCATCTTGCCCGTCCCTTGTATTTCGGAGCGGGCGAGACGCCCACCCTACAGGAATCATCCCTTGATTCAGCAACGCCATAAATCCTAATTCTTAACTCCTAACTCCTAACTCTCAACTAAGCTTCATCATAGGGTTCCAAGTCTAAGAGGTAGATATAGGGTTCAACTAACTCTGGACGCTGAAATGCGATCGCTCGCAATAGATGCCAATCATTTAAACCCTCAAAAGCATTACTATAATTATCCAGTTCCAGACGTGTAGCTAGTTCTTCTACTTCTACTGCACTCATGGCAGCAATTTCTTTTTGGGAAATGCTTAGAGTTGTCATAATACTTGCCCCTCCCTTATGCAGCACTCGCCTTCAGCATGGGTTAAGTTGCGCTGAACGCAGCCACCCAATATATATTACTCATTAGAAGTCATTAAGTTCGTGAAAATTGTCAGAATTTGTACCAGAATTTATAAAAAATTCGTAATCCTGACTAAGCAATTGTATTTACAACGAAATTTCGTAGCACTTCTAACGTTTTTGGATCTATTTCATGCCCCATATCAAATTCGTGGTATTCTACTTCCACTTCTAGAGACTTGAGAGTTTCTCGTGCCTTCAAAGCAGCTTTTAGGGGCACAACTTCATCATATCTACCGTGAGTGATTAAAGTCGGCGGAATCCCACTTTTAGCTGCCGTTAGCGCGTCAGGATGTAAATACCCGCTCATCACAACTAAACCTGCTAAGGGCAATTTTGAGCCGACATCTAAAGTCATGGCTCCACCTTGAGAAAATCCACTCAAAATGGTACGTGACAAAGGTATGCCAGTGGTACTTTCTAAAGATTCCAAGAAATCTGTTAGCAGTTGCCGACTTTCTGCCAACCCTTCATACATATTTTCTACCCGCAGGTCATACCATGCCCTCCCTATCGGGGAATAGGGATAAGGATAAGGTGCATTTGGCAATACAAACTGGTAATCGGGTAAGTTGAGCAATGGTAACAAGGATGCTACATCTTCAGCATTAGCACCCCAACCATGCAAAGTGACAATTAAGCCTGTTGGGGGTTGAGAAGTTGCTGTGGGAACGGTAATAGCTTGTAAAGACAGAGGTTTACTCCTAAAATTCTACTTTTGTACATAGATCCTATCTCTTCAAAAAGAATACCGGCATCCTATGGCGCTAGCCACCAAAGGCCAGGTAATTTTGTCTAAAAATATTTTCACTAATTTCCATACAAGAATATTCCTATCTGTAAACTTTAGATGATTTGCCAGGAACTTTGAATTTACTACAGCAGGCAGGAGTTTTGTAGCAGTTGAAAGCGGTTCGCCCTCCATTATTTCTCACATTAGCAGCAACAGTAGTGGCAGTTGCGATCGCTCTGCCATTGCTATACTTAATAATTCACACCGCAGGTATTGGCGGAGAAGAGTTATGGAAATTGATTTCTCGTCCCCGTAATATCAGTATTTATTTCAACAGTGCAGCGATGGCGGCAACGGTGACGTTATTTTCTACCCTAATCGCCGTATGCTTTGCGCGACTTTGGTACACCATCGCTCATGCGATTTGATGCTTTTACACGGGCAATTTTTTTGCAATATAAAGCTAGTTTTAATCGTAATTCCGCAGCAGCTTTATCTTTGATGTTGGTGACATTGGTGCTGCTGATTTTGTGGTTAGAATATCGAATGCGATCGCTTGCAGCTTATTATATAGCAATCCTAAATCATTTGTGAAAATCAATTATACATAAATATTTTTGGGAAATTAAATATTTCATGGTGAACAGCGAGTTCAAATAAACGCTTGACAATAGTAAAAGATTTACATAGATGATAAAATTCTCTAACAAACTTTTTAGCAGACAACCAAATATCTTCTACTGGGTTTTGTGTCGGGTCATTAGGAGCAAAGCGAATACAAGTAACTTTCCATTCGTTCTCGTTTAGCCCCTGATTTACAGATTTTAAATAATCTTGAAATTCAACTGAACGGTGATAACTAGCTCCATCCCAAATCAGACTAATGCGGCTTTTAGGATATTGAGTAAGCAGGTATTCTACGAATGCAATTGCCGATTTAGAATCACCTTTTTTGAACGGCTTAATTAAAAATTCTTGTGTGTAATAATTCAGTTCGCCTCCATTATGTCTATCTGATTCAATTGCCGCATGGTCGTAGCATTTATTTGCGGTAGCAAGCATTGTAAAAGTGATAGGATGTCGAACATGGGCGAATTGTAGCTTTTGACTTGTCGTTGTGGAAGACAATAACTCTACTACATCAGCCCTCTCCCTTTATACTCTTTTTTTGGCACAGGTATTGCCTGATGTGTCGGGTTTGTTCTAAGCGTTTCCTAGAATAGCATCAGATGATCCCCTGAACTCTCTGAATATCCCGTCTTATTCCTGCATTCGCGCCAATTTCTGCAAGTCAAGTTTTGATATGAATAATACTTACCCAGTCACCTCCTTCAGAGCCATTTCCACTAAATCGCTCAGGAACACCAGGCCAAATATTGTTACCATCCAATGCCTGAATCTTGCTAACTGTTAATTTATTGTTATCTAGTTTAAGAATGTAAATTTTACCTCCATCGACTAACCGCCATTTTAAATTTTCTTTTTCCGTAAACAAAATAATATTTGGGGAAAGGGAAATTCCTTTTTCTTGAAATTGCTGACGTAATCCATCAGGAATCATCCCTTTATTTAAATCTCCTTGTAAATTAAATTTTTCGCTATCAAATAATGGCTCCTCATTCATAATCCAGTCGCCATGCAATGAGACAGTAAACTGATAGATATTACTTTGGTGAAAGACAGCTTTTTGCGACCAATCATCAGGCGTAATTAATCTAACAGCTTCTGTATAAGCAGTATTTTCACTTGTCAAAGGTTCAACTTCTGTAATTAGATTGATATTACTATCTAATATATCATTGCCCATTGCCCAACGGATAGATTTTATTTCAGTTTTCGTAACTTGAACTGGCTCAACTTTCATTGGCAATATATAAAACACTTCACCTTTCAATACATTATCCGTATGAGCTAAAACAGATATACTACTTTTATGTAAACTATCAATTCTTACTGGTTTTTGAAACTGAATTACTAGACCTAGTTTAGTAAACAAATTTCTTAAATTCTGAGATTTTAAATTAAATAATTGATCCTCTGTAACATTGTTAGAATTTTCTTGTGTTTCTGCAATAGTAGCTTCTAAAACTTGATCGTGATGCCAACTAGCATTGATTATGCGATTGAATTCTGTTATTGCTTGTGTAGTGGTTTCTTTCTGATTAATAGGCGTTGCAGGATTTTCCTGAGAATTCGCTAGTATAGGATTATTATCTTTATTACTTATAGGTGATATAGTGCTTTCTTGACTACCAATCTTTCTTCGGCAATCATAAACTGTTACATTATTAGGATTACCTAAAAATACTGCTAGAGGTGCATAATAATGCGCTATACCATGCGGTGGTTGAGGTTGAGGCTCTAATTTTCCTTCTTTGTTTTTTTGTTTGGGCCATTCTACATTGCCAGTAGCTGTTCGGACAGGAATTAACCAATAATCACCTACTTGATAAAAGTTATTCTGAGTATCTGCTTGAAATTGAATCTCAATTCCATCTTCAAGGGGGAACCATTTATTACTCCCTTCAGATAAATTTACTTCGACTTCTTTAGAGTCCCAACGGCGTAATAGAGGGTGCTTTTCTGGAAGCAATGTGTTGCTCTTGCTATCTCCTGAGAGAATTACTTGATTCTCAATGCGATCCACTTGCTCAACTTTTAGTAATTGGCGATCGCTATCTCCAAGTATATAATCATCATTGATGATTTCAACCCAATCACCTGCTGATAAACTAGAATTTTTGTCTTTTCCTAAATGTTCTAGCTTGAATACAAGTACTGAGGAATTTTTCTCAGTAGATGTCACAATAGGAAAAACAATTGAGCTATTTTCGCGTGACCAAACAAATGATAGTTGATTAGTGTTTTTAGCAGTAGAAACTCTAAAAATTTCCGCACGATAAAGATGGTTTTCAGCACCACGAAATTTGGAATTAAACGGAATAACACATGGATCGTTTATTCCTGTAGAACTAGGCTTTGTAATTCTGGCAATAATTTCGCCTTTTCCAGGCTTCAATAATTCTTGACCTAGCACACTCTGAAAATAATCACGATCCTTACTAACTTGTTTGGCAACCGTTTCAATATCTTGATTATCTTTTAATTGTTTGAGCTTGACTTGCCAAACTAACTTAGAGCGAATTGCTGTATCTGCTCCCCCTAAAGCAACTTCACGAATATTAATTTTGCGATCGTCACGATCTTCAATCGGAGTTATATGTCGTTCCCAAACATCAAGATAAGCAAGATATGTTGCTCCATTTAATTGAACTTTACAAGGATCTATAACTTCCGGCGTAAAATCTGGCTGCTGAAAATAAGATACAAATTCCTCATTTTCACAAAGTATACCATCTACATAATAATTGCCTTTGCTAATTAAATAGCTTTGGCATTGAAGCCGTTTTTTTAATTCATGTTTTTCTTCATCATTCAGGTTATCAATATTATTAATTTGCTCCTCAGTGGCGATAAATTCAAAACCACAATTCTGCTCTGGGCCACCTTGTAGTCCAAATATATCTTTGGCCAAAGTTTGCAGGCGATTTAGTAAAATTGATGTCTGTTCGTTGAAGTCTGCATCTAATTGCACTCTACCTTGTTGCATCAATACTCGAAGGAAGTGCT
>NZ_CAWUDN010000120.1:0-23559 GCF_963920915.1 Nostoc sp. PCC 9305 | reverse complement strand
CCGCTCTGGTTAAATTTTCGTTACATACTTATAAATTTTCCCGCCGACTTACTTAATTATCTTTCCCGCCTCCATCAACAAATAAGCCTAAGGTCAGCATCAACTCTCGCAAACCACTAACACCCTCTAACCGGGATTGTCCGTAAGCTGGTTCTAATAAAGATAGATAAGTGTCATCGCCGTGCTTATCCCAGAAAACTCCGATACCGTTAATATCTCCCGTACCGAAGGTCATTAAGCTGCCGTTATACCAATCGTTTCCAGCACCATCTTCAAACCAGCCAATACTCCAGTCACGACCATTGCCTAAACTTTGCATAATGATGCCTGTATAGCGATCGCTTCCTTCATCATCTTGATAAACTCCCACACCAAAATGCGGCGAACTTCCCAGGCTGTACCATCCTGCATCGTGGTAGTCATCACCCGCTTTATCTACCAAAAAACCCAAGCTATACCAGTAAGCTGTACCTTGACCGTAAACCTCACATTCGTAGCGGTCATTTCCTGCGCCATCGACTAGCATCCCTACGCCCCCAGCCCAACTGTGACCTTCTGTATAGTCTGCACGTCTTCCCAAACCTGCACCTTGGATAAAATGGACGTGCCTTTTGGCTCCAAATGGGCCGCCGTTGGGATATTTGTCTTCTAGTCCAATGTATTTATCGTCACCTACACTATCTAATAGCAGCCCCACTCCTTTAGTAAAGCCATAGCCTTGACCGTACCTGTAGAGAGAATAGCGATCGCTGCCTTCATTATCGATCAGCAGTCCTGAACCAAAAGTACCACTGCCTTGTAAATTACTAATGCCTTGATAAGTGTCTTGACCTTGGGCGTCGTAGAGAATGCCAGTACCAAAAATACCTATGCCTTGACTGGCGTATTCTGCCTCATAACTGTCATCACCTTGTAAATCTACCAGCAATCCGTAGCCGAAGATACCAGCCCCAAAGCTGGGGATTTTTCCCGCTAGGCTAGAGTAGCGGTCTTTGCCAGCTAAATCTAAGGTGACGCTGACACCATGAGCAATATTTTGAGTAGCAGCACCGCCAGAGTAAGTATCATTACCTTCAACATCTACAATCAACAGGTAATTGTCAGGAGAATAGACTCGATCGCCTTTACCACTGAGAATAATTCGACCTTGGGGTGTATCTATGCTGTAGTTGTAATTTCCTTGCAACAAATTAACTGGGATTTGGCTTAATTGACTTTGCATTTCACCAACAGCGGCCGCTGTTAAAATTGCTCCTGTGTTGAGCATTTTAAAATCAACGTTGTCTAAAAGAGATTCAATTAACAGTACCTTTTCTGGGCTAGCATCTACTTCTTCTGCGGCTTCTTCTTCCACAGTTTTAACTGCGTAGTTAAATACTTCGGTGTAGGTAAGATTGGCATCTAGTTGTAATTTAGCTAGCGATCGCAATAATCCCACCTGTCTGTAATGCAGTACATCTGGTACTGTAAATAAAAACTGCGCTACCGCAGAACGTAGCTGTGGTGGCAAAGCTTTGTATTCAGTAGTTTTAAAATTATCAGCAGGCTGAGTGCTTAGTTTGCCAAGAGCAACAGCTAAGGCATCATCACCCAGCTTTTGTACTTGCTGTTTGTATTTTGTCAGCAAATCTCCGTTTAATTGGGGACTCACACCCCCTTCGATTCTTTTGTAAGCACTGGCAGCGAGTTGTGCTAAATCAGATTTAGCTGCAAGTAAATCTTGAGTAATGGTGCGGGTATAAGGACTGATTTTCCAAGGGTTATCGAAAAACACATCTAGCAACTTGACTTGATATTTATCACCGCCCCAGAGATCCATGTCTTTCATCTCCAAGCGGACATCTTCTGGAGTTAACTTAGCAGCAGCTAGGGCTTGGCGAAATAGTTCTCCTTGCTCGGTTAAGTATCCTATAGTTGTAGCGTTAACTGGGGATAGGTAAAATACAAGCAAACAAGTCAAGGTAAATTGAGCAATTGTCAGAAAAGACTTTGATAGCGATCGCCCAAATTGTTGCACAATTTTTGGTATCATGAAAATCTTTCTATATGGCGTAAATACCAAATTTTATACTCAAAAACTCCGCAATTTCCCAGATAAGAAAAACCTCCATAGTCTGATTGATAGCAGCTACTGTTATAGCAATTCCCGGTATAGTGAGGTACATTTTCAAAGCTACTAAGCTTGGTAAACAAGATTTTTATGTACCTCAGTTGCTAAGGAAACGCTATATATGATTCATCATTGAGTGCAGTTTTGAATCTAGCTTCTACCGTGCAATAAAAAACTTCCTATACGTAAGCCAGAGCAATTTTTAATATAAATAAATTATATATTTTCTGATTTTACGAATTTAAAACCCTTTAACGTATAAGTAAAATTCGACTTGTGTGTAGACCGTAGTTGCAAAGGGGAAGGAACTGGATTATTTCTTGTTTCCCCCAATGCATCGGGAGGATTAAGGGGGGGTAATTCGACTTGTGTCTACACCGTAGGCAAGTGGGGAGGAGAGTAAAAACGTAGCTTTGGCTCTTTGCTTTAAAATCAATGAAAAGATGTCCACCCCACAAAAAACCTCTACAATTTCAATTTTTCACCGCGAATTGAATAATCTAACAACTCCATCGGGTGAATAACTGAAATCTTCTTACCTTGCAACTGCAAATGTTTAGTAATTTGCAAAGTACACCCAGGATTAGCAGAAGCAATTAACTCAGCACCAGTATTCAACAAATTCTCTACTTTTTGCCGACCCAATTCTTCTGACACTTCTGGTTGCAGCATATTATAAACCCCAGCACTGCCACAACATAAAGCTGCATCTATTGGTTCTCTCAACTTCACCCCTGGAATTTGTCGCAACACCTGACGCGGTTGCACGCTAATCTTTTGCCCATGCAATAAATGGCAAGCATCTTGATAAACTAAATTCAATGGTTTATCAGTCAGTGGCGATAGTTTCGCTGTTAACCCAACAGTTGCCAAAAATTCTTGAGCATCTTTAACCTTAGCTGCAAAATCCTTTGCCTTTTCCCGATATTCTAGGTCATCTTCTAAAATATGACCGTACTCTTTTAAAGTATGACCGCAACCAGCAGCATTGATAATCACAAAATCCACATCTGTCTTGGCAAAACTATCAATCATCTGCCTTGCTAAAGCTTTCGCCTGTTCTGTTTGTCCTTGGTGTTCGGGAAGCGCCGCACAACAACCTTGAGATTTGGGAATCACAACTTCACAACCATTCGCTGTTAAAACCCTCACCGTTGCTTCATTCACGGGTGAGAAAAATAGCCGTTGGACGCAACCCAAAATTACCCCAACGCGATACCGCTTCTCACCTTTAGCGGGAATCACAGTAGGCAAATTATCTTGAAAAGATTTGAGAGTAATTTCTGGCAGAATTGATTCCATTGCTGCCAAACGGGGCGATATTTTATTCAGTAAACCCGTAGCCCGAAATAACTTAGCAAATCCTAACTTTTGATAAACTAACAACGGAACTAATAAAACCCGTAAAAGATTGGGATAAGGAAACAGAGAAAATATCAGTTGACGAAAAAATTGATCTGGTAAACTGCGGGGATAATTGCGTTCAACTTGATGACGAGTTGCAGAAATTAACTTGTCATACTGCACACCAGAAGGACAAGTACTCACACAAGCAAGACAGCCCAAACAAGAATCAAAATGTTCTACCGTTGCCGTATTTAGAGCAATCTCACCCTCATTAATTGCATCCATTAAATAGATACGTCCTCTAGGAGAATCCATCTCCTTGCCAAGCACGCGATAACTGGGACAAGTCGAGAGACAAAATCCACAATGGACACAACTATCAATTAACTTCGGGTCAGGCGGATGACTCTCATCAAAGCCCTTCAAATTCTTTAAACTAGCCGTATTATTAACAGAATTTTCTGAAACTTGCATATTTCTATCTTTCCCCTCTCTACCTCAGCGTTCTCTGTGCCTCTGCGGTTCGTTTTCTTAAAACTAAATTCCACCCACAAACCGCCCAGGACTTAAAATATTTTTACTATCAAACTGTTCCTTAATACGGCGCATCAACGGCAAAGCATTCCCCGTATAACCCCAAACATCTATTTGTTCTTTAACCCCAACTGGCGCTTCCAGAATTGTTAAAAAACTACTACTCGCTTGAGTGCGATCGCTTCCAATAGAATGTAGCCGATCGCGCACTTTCAAAACTTGATTTTTACTCTCTAATTGTAACAAACCCAAACCACTACTTATATGAATTAAACCCAACTCCACCTGAGTCAAAATCTCCACAGCAGCAGTAGGTAACACTCCTATTTTGCAAGTAATTACAGATTCTGTGGCAGTAGTATGGATTCGTTCTTGCAATCTCTGCCATAGATTAGCTTCATCACCATCAGTAAAAATTGCCCCATCTAAGCCCAACTTTTGCCCAACTTCCAAAACTCGGTTTGACTGTTCCTTAACACTCTCACTAATACTTTGAAACCGAGCAATTAATCCCAGCCCTTCACCCAAACCTAAACTAGACACCAATTTAGTTGATAGCAAATCAGCCTGAACTGGTGTTAACGCCGAACCTCGAAGGATATCAGCCGCTTGAGATACAGCCTCAGCTTTACCAGTTAGTACCACCGTCCCCGATGCCTCGGCTAACGGATACAGGCGAAAAGTTAGTTGACTAATAAAGCCTAATGTGCCATAAGACCCCGTAAGCAACTTCATCAAGTCATATCCGGCGACATTTTTAACTACTCTTCCTCCAGCTTTGGCGATTTGTCCATCAGCACGGACAAAGGTAATACCTAATAACTGGTCGCGTACACTACCATAGCGTTGCCGCAGAGAACCTGTATCACCTGTGGCGACAATACCGCCAATGGTTGCCGACTTTGGTGCTGTGGGGTCAAGGGCGAGAAATTGCCGCGATTTTGCCAAAAGTGCTTGCAAATCGCAGAATTTCATCCCAGCTTCTACTGTGACAGTCAAATCGCCAACGGCGTGTTCAATCAATTGGTTGATGCGTTCTGCACTAACTACAACATCAATGCTTTTTGCTAAACCACCCCAACTAAGTTTACTGCCACTACCACAGGGAAGGACGCGCCAGTTATTTGCGTGAGCCTTGGTAATGACAGCGGCTAGCTGTTCTTGGCTGCGGGGATAGACAATGCAACTGGGTGAATTTCCAGAAGCTATAGCTTGTTGGATACGTTTTTGCTGACTGAGTTCGATATTTTCCCAAAGGCAAATAGCATTTTCTTCACCGACGATAGATGCAAGTTCAGAAGCGCAGACGCCTTGCGGCTTGTCGTTAGACATCGCTTTCATTGAGTTTATTTTTTTACGCCCTACTTCTAATTTACTGGTTAACCTGACCAAAAAAGCGCATTGCCATTAATACACGGTGGGTTTAATATGAAAAGCTACAGTAAAACCACTTGTATATCTTGGCGAAGAGAGGGAACAATATTTTTCTACACTATCTTCAGACCAATCTTACGATCTAAAAGATAAAAAGCTAACAATTAGCGGCTATTCGGATAGAAGAAAATTGAGCTTTCTTAAAGCTGAATAAAGTTATGATGCTCTTATATTAAGAGCGATCGCGCTTTGCTTGGTTAAGGTCTTAGCCTTATCCAACCTATAATTTTGTGAATTTGTTGATAAACTTTGAAATTTAAGTGGAAAAAGTAGTAGATGAGTAAATTTCACTCATCTACTACAGGTAGAGTTAGGAGACAATTTGCATATATACAAGATATTTTATAGAAAAAATTATAAATTATAGGGGTGTTAGTTGAATAGACTATAGAAGTTGGGAGATAAGTATGAGGTGGTCTATAAATAATTTTAATATTGCAATAAAAATGCAATTTATGAAAGTAAAGTTATGTGGCTCTGATTAACTTTAAAAAAAGTAACAGATGGGTAAAAACTACCCCTCTGCTACAAGCAAACGGAGGTATAAACTTAATTATTTAATTGGCATGAACCAATTCTTGAGGCGCTGCGGCATCATATTCTACAGCTTTAACAAATTCCTTGAGAACGTCTTTGAGTCTTTGCTCAATTTCCTCATCTAACAGGACGCTGTTATCGGCTTGTCGTTGAATTTGTTTGTCTACCGCATAAATAGTGGCTAGGATATGCCGCGCTCCTAATTCAGATAACACGGGTTTCAGAGCATATTCAATTGCCAATAAATGAGCGATGGTTCCACCCAGAGCAATTGGTAACACGGGTTTACCTGTTAATGATTTTTGTGGCAGCAAATCTAGAAATGTTTTTAGCACTCCTGTGTAAGCAGCTTTGTAGATTGGGGTGGCAATAATCACACCATCTGCCTTTGCTAATAAAGCTTTTGGCTGTTCTAAAGCAGGACTATCGTAACGTCCAAAAACTAAATCTTCAGCAGGCAAATCCCGAACTGAAATAATATCTACATGCAAGCCTTCTTGTTGTAAAAGCTGGGCAGTATATTCGACAACACCATAGGTTCTAGATGGATGGGTTGGACTACCTGCGATCGCTAAAATATTTGTCATTCAATTAAACTCCCAATTTCTAAAACGGATTCAGTATGTTTTGTGGTTTTGGTATTCATAGCTGATGCTGTGTTGACTTTCTCACTCAGGCGTTTGTAAGGATGGCGCAAACTCATACTCTCTACTTCCCAGATGTAGCCATGAATAACTACATCTTGGGGAATTAAAGGAGAATTACGCAGTAATTGCACTTGCTGTGTGCAGATTTCATCCACATCGGTAAAGGTTTTGATCCATTTGGAAAAAACGCCTTTTGGTAGCTTCAATTCTGGCAAAGCAGGATCGACACTAACTCGATCCACGTCAATACCTTGATTTCGCAATACCTCACTGAGAAAGTCTCCTGATGCTGTCATCATGCCACATTCGGTATGATTAATGACGATGATTTCTTTTGTGCCAAAAAACTGTGTAGTTAACATCGCTGACCGAATTGCATCATCTGTAACTAACCCCCCAGCATTACGGAAAATATGAGCGTCTCCTTCACCAATTCCTAATGCTTTCTCTACTGGTAAACGTTCATCCATGCAAGCTAGCACCCACAAGCGTTTATTGTTAGGTATTCCCAACTGACGACGCAATATCCACGCTTCTTTTTCTGAGATTTTTTGGTCGATTTGTTGGTGCAGCATTGCTGTTAATCTCCTAGTTCTTAATTACTAGGATATGGACGTTGCTCTTTCTTGAGGCTTTTGCTTAGGGAAATCTTCATTTGCCACAATCTCACCAAATGGACTTAAGACGTGTTGCTTCTCCACTGCGGGTAAATTTTCTAATGGCAGATGGGGAAATAGAAGTTCTGCAACTCGATAAGCTTCCTCTAGGTGGGGATAGCCAGAGAGGATAAAGGACTCAACACCTAAATCTGCATATTCTAATATCCTGGCAGCTACGGTTTGGGGATCGCCGACTAAAGCTGTTCCCGCACCACCCCGGACTAAACCCACTCCCGCCCACAGGTTCGGGCTAATCTCTAATGCCTCACGATTACCGTGGTGTAATTGAGTCATTCGCTGTTGTCCAACTGAATCCATTCGGGCATAAGCTTTTTGGGCTTTAGCGATCGCCTCATCATCCACATACTTAATCAAATCATTCGCCGCATCCCAAGCTGCACTCTTAGTTTCGCGCACAATCACATGTAGGCGAATCCCAAACCGCAAAGTCCGGCCTTGTGTTTCTGCAAGTCTCCGAACTGCTGCCATCTTCTCGGCTACTTGCGCCGGTGGTTCACCCCAAGTTAGATAGACATCTACATGTTTAGCAGCAATTTTTTGAGCAACAGGAGAGGAACCGCCAAACCACAAGGGCGGATATGGCTTCTGGACGGGTGGAAACAGCAGTTTACCATCCTGAATGTTGAAATAGTCACCCTGGAGATTGGCTTGTTCTCCACTAGCGATCGCTCGCCATACTGTTAAAAATTCATCTGTTAATTCATAGCGCCGATCGTGATCCAAATGCAACCCATCTCCCGCCAACTCCACGGGATCGCCACCTGTCACGACATTAATCAGCAAGCGCCCACCAGAGAGGCGATCGAAAGTCGCCGCCATCCGTGCTGCTACGCCAGGTGATACCAAGCCGGGACGAATTGCCACCAAAAAACGCATTTGTCGCGTTAGTGATACCAACGTTGAAGCTACAATCCAAGCATCTTCGCAAGAACGTCCCGTGGGCAGCAATGCCCCTGTATAACCAAGGTCATCCACCGCTTGGGCAATCTGCCGCAGATAAGGAAAGCTTACTGCCCGTCCACCTGTAGCAGTTGCAAGGTAACGTCCGTCGCCATGAGTTGGGATGAACCATAGTAGCTGCATGAATCCTGTCCTTTTAAACTCCGGCAAGTCGATACAAGTACCGTGCTTTATTTATAGTTTTTAGAGTATCACATATTCTATTTAAGTAAGCAAGAAATTTTTCAGAAAACTCCGGTATTCCTATCAGACCAATGTATATTAGGCAGTGTTCAAAAAACTAGCATTGGGTATTGGCATTAGGCACAAGAGTAGAGGCGAGAAACTTACTGCAAATTCTCCTCTGCTCCCCTGCTCCCCTGCTCCTCTACCCCCTTTCTGTCTCTAGGAAGAATCCAGCAATGGTAGCTTTGTGTATACTTATTTACTTACTTATAACCTTTTGTTAAATTAACCTTAATATACTAAAAACCTATTGATTTGCTGTGCTTAAGTTTTCAGCTACAAAAGTGGGTAGCTATCCAGCCCACTGCCAATAGGTGCAAAATTGTGTTCTGTCTCTAGGAGAAATAAGGCAATGGGGCCGATGTTTATTGCTGCCAACGATTGGCCACATATAGCGTTTAGATTATCTTTGGCGCTCCTGGTTGGTTGCTTGATTGGATTTAACCGTCAGCAAGGGGGTAGACCAGCAGGGATGAGAACATTCATGCTCGTGAGTATGGGAGCAGCATTATTTGTGATGATTCCTTTGCAGGCTGAGGGCGAGAGTCCCTATGCTGCTACCAATGCACTGAGTCGCACAATTCAAGGTGTAGCTACCGGGGTTGGATTTCTTGGAGCCGGATTGATTTTACAAGAGTCTCCGAGAAAATCTGCAACGCCAAAAGTAAAGGGTTTAACTACAGCCGCCTGTGTCTGGACGGCGGCTGGGTTGGGGGCTGCAATTGGTTGTGGTTTGTGGCAAATGGGATTATTGGGAGGCTTACTGACTCTGATTACCCTAAGTGGGGTAAAGCGTCTCAATCGCGCATTTGTATTTCTGACGAGTCATGGTAAACACGGTACTACTCAGCATTTCACCACCTCTGATGAAGATGATGATTGACTGTAGTTTATGCTCCACTTGAAAACTATACTTGCTATTGTCCAAAAATCAGGTGAAATAGATCGGATTCCCACCTAGTATTTGGCTGAAAAATAATTTGTTGTTTCTTAGCCAATTTTAATCAGTTTATCAGGGCTAATTCAGAGCGATCGCTGATTATAGTCATTCATGTAGGGAATCCCGTACTGGAATTGATTGCCCAGTGAACCGGAAAATAGAAAATAATAGATATATGGACAAACGTTATTTTTTACAGGCTGGTGCAGTCATAGTCGGCACAGCATTGTTATCAAGGTATATCAATTGGGGGTCACAAGCAATGACAACTTCTCAGAGTGGATTTGAAGTTACCAAACCAGAGTCAGAATGGCGCACAATTTTAACGCCAGAACAGTTTAATGTATTGCGTAAACATGGGACTGAACGCCCTCACACCAGTCCATTAGATAAGGAATACGACAAGGGTACTTATTATTGTGCTGCCTGTGAACTACCACTGTTTACATCTGATACCAAATTTAATAGTGGTACTGGCTGGCCTAGCTTCTTCAATCCAATTGAAGGTGCGATCGCCACTACTGTAGATAAGTCGTTGTTTATGACTAGAACTGAAGTGCATTGTAGTCGCTGTGGTGGTCATCTGGGTCATGTTTTTGATGATGGCCCCGCACCCACTGGTAAGCGCTACTGCATGAACGGTGTTTCACTCAAATTTGAGCCTGCTTAATTAAGTTGGGTAGGCGTAGACCCTCGTGACATCGCATATATAACCTAAATCATCAGATTTTGGAGCTTGACCAAGGGTGAACAAATTTTTGACAATAACTTCTCCTACTCAATGCTACTGGACGAAATATTGTCAATTTAGGAAAGTGCAACTCTTGGTCTTCGCTAAAGATAACCTAAATTACCCTATTTGTTTGGCTCTTTTTTCTCCTTTTTGTCTTTGGGATCTTTTTTAGGTTTTTTAGCTTCTTTATTACTTTTTCTTTCCTTCGACATCAGCGTTCTCCAACTAGGTTGATCGTTAAAAGCTTTCGCATTCTGCCGTCAGGAAATCAGGATATTACTTACCTGATATTCTTTTATGGCAAAAAAGAAACTATCAGACATAAATGCTACTAACTACCATGATACGGTGTTGTTTGATTTTCGTCTGACAGCCTTTTTATCTATTTGAACTACAATCGCCTTTAGGGTAGCATAGCTAGCTGTGCTACCCTAGTTATTTACAGCGTTGCTACCAGATCCTTTAAGCGATCGCGTCCATCCCGAAAGACGGGCCAACCATCCCCCACCAGCACTGCTTCTACCCGACTCAGTTGAGCCAACCTGCGAACAGAAGCAACAGCCTCCTCTCGATTCAGCAGCTTGTCATCTGGTAAAATCGTCAAGCTACCTGCTTTACGTGCCCGGACTAAATCCCCTGTAATTAAAGTTGTCTCTTCCAGCAACAAAGCCAACTCACCGGGAGTTTTAGAACCATTGAGTTCAATCACCTCCAGCCCTGGGACAAATTCTTCACCATCAGATAGCCAGCGATCGCAAGGTATAGGAAAACTGTCTTTTTCTGCAATCGGGCCAGCAATCTTAGCATAGGTTTGATCGGCAATTTCTTTACTTGCTCTGACATGCTCAGAATTCGTCAGCACAATCCAAACCACACCACCGAGGGATTTTAGATGATTCCAATCATGGTTTGATAGGGCTACTGGGTCAATCAAGATGTTGCCATCTGGGCGAATCCAGGCAATCCCATTGAAATCAATATTTCTTGCCGGATTGAAATTAGACCAGCTATACAGATCGGGACGGTGCAAAGATTTCATGATGATTCTGGATCGGTACTTCAATAATTGACTATTAATCTCAATAATTAAGTATATAGATTATAAGGTTGCATTCCCTCTATATCTGGAATTTGACTATACTACGATAAGTTTATCGATATTATGAATTAAATCTGGTTTACAGAAATTCCCGGATAACGGCAATAAAGATCGACGGAGGTATAGGGGTGAGTGAGATTAAGCGCCAAAAAATATCAGCGAAAGCAGAACAGTTTACAGAGTCGGTGATTCGAGAAATGACGCGGGTAGCACTGCAACACGATGCAGTAAATCTGGCACAGGGGTTCCCTGATTTTCCTTGTCCCTTGGAGTTGAAACAGGCAGCATATCAGGCCATAGAGGCAGATGTTAATCAGTATGCCATTACTTGGGGCGATCGCCCATTTCGTCATGCGATCGCTAATAAAGTCCGTTGGTATCTCGGCTTAGATATCAATCCTGAAACCCAAATCACCGTTACCTGCGGTTCCACAGAAGCAATGGCATCTGTGATGCTGGCGACAGTAGATCCTGGTGACGAAGTAATTGTATTTGAGCCATATTACGAAAACTACGGGCCCGATGCGATTTTAGCTGGTGCTATACCCCGCTACGTGACACTGCATCCTCCCCATTGGACATTTGATGAATCACAGTTGCGTCAAGCTTTCAATGCCAATACCAAAGCAATTATTATCAACACACCCCACAATCCCACAGGTAAAGTCTTCAGCCGTGAAGAACTCACGCTAATTGCTGAACTTTGTCAAAAATGGGATGTGTTAGCGTTCACTGATGAAATCTATGAACATATTCTCTATGACGGCACTCAACATATTGCCCTAGCGACTCTTCCCGGAATGGAAGAACGCACTGTTACTATTAACGGTTTATCCAAAACTTATAGCGTCACTGGATGGCGAGTCGGTTACATTTTGGCAAACCCGGAATTGACAGGGGCGATTCGCAAAGTCCATGATTTTCTCACCGTTGGCGCACCTGCACCATTGCAACGAGCCGGAGTTGCCGCCATGCAGCTGCCACCATCCTATTATCAAGAGCTAGCCAAACTTTATCACCAGAAACGAGACAGCATTTTACAAATTCTAGACCTAGTTGGAATTCCCTATTTCGTTCCCAAAGGAGCCTATTACGTACTTGCAGATATTTCCAAATTTGGCTATAAAACAGATGTTGAATTCACTTACCATCTGATTAAAGATATCGGTGTTGCTGTAGTTCCCGGTTCCAGCTTTTTTAGCCAACCAGAAAAAGGACATTCGTTAATCAGATTTTGCTTCAGCAAAAGACCTGAGACATTACAAGCAGCTAGCGATCGCTTACTCAAATTGCAATCGAATTTATAACCAACATAATAATATATATTTATTATCCTCTCTGATGTAAGTTGTAAAAATTACTTTTTTTTGAGGTAATTTGCTTTTAGGTGCGGTTTCAATTCCATGATGAATTACGAATTTTTCAGGACATATATCTTAAAGTTAATATAAGTTCATAAAACATGGGTTAATATAAGTTTGTAAATGCTTTATTCAGGCATTCATTTGTTAAAAACAATAACATTATTTTCGAGTTAAATTTAACTCTAACTTTTGATCCCCGATGTAAAGTTGACTTGCCAAATTAAACCCCACTCAGGAACGAGGGTTTCTAAGCCTTAATGTATAGTATTTCACAAAAAAACAACACTAAAATAGTGTAGGATTCGTTCAAATTTCCGGTAATTATATCGGGATAGTAGGCTTAAAAATTCTGGATTAAAAACCCCATTGACTCTTTAAAAAGATAGGACTAATGTGATGAGTAGTCCTTTCAAGGACACTATTTATGCATCAAAAAATCAGGAGGTATTTCCGATGATGATGATGATGACTGAAACCATGACTCCAGAAATGCAGACTTGCATGGATGTTTGTATGGACTGTCATAAAATGTGCATGGAAACCATGACTCATTGCATGAGCAAAGGTGGTCAGCACATGGACAAGAACATGATGAGCATGATGAGTATGATGCGCGATTGCTCTGAAATGTGCATGATGTGCATGAATATGATGATGAGCGGTTCTGAGTTCATGGAACGCACTTGTATGCTTTGTGCGGAAATGTGCGATCGCACTGCTATGGCGTGTGAGATGATGAGCGATGATGCGAAAATGATGGAATGTGCTGCCGCTTGCCGTAAGTGTGCAGAGTCTTGCAGAAGTATGCACATGATGCCCGCATAATTCTACAACAATCTAGCAGAAGTTTCTCTGCAACCTAATATTCAAGCGCCCAGACCCCAAAGAGTCTGAGCGCTTGAAGTAAGAACTTGTAAAATTACCAGTTGATGTAGGTCTAAACCAAGACTTAATAACTCATTAATATTACTTAAAATAGTTACGGGATTAGAGCGATGTCTGCGACAAGACGAAGCGTCTACGACCCATCAAAGATAACTCGGAAGCTGGTAACGTACTTTGTAAATACCATGTAAGGGATATTCAATTTTCAATCCCACACCCGACGCAAATTCAACACAAAACCCGGTAACACCGCTTCACCGGACAACTCAATCGGATTTTCCAACACTTCCACTGCTAATCCCGGTCGATAAATTTCCACCCGTCGCTGCTGCGGATCGATTAACCAGCCCAGCAGAGCGCCATTGTCAATGTACTCGCTCATCTTAGCTTGCAAAGACCCAAGCCGATCTGAGCTAGAGCGTAACTCTACAACAAAATCCGGGCAGATATTAGCAAAGGTTCCTTTTTGTTCTGGAATGAGTGCCTGCCAACGTTCTTGGCTCACCCAAGAGGCATCGGGGGAGCGAGTCGCACCATTGGGTAAAATGAATCCAGTCGAAGAGTCAAAGGCTTTACCCGGTTCGCCCGAATTACGCCACCACAAATACAACTCTCCAGAAATACTGCAATTGCGTTCTCCAGTTTCCCAACCCGTTGGTGGGTTCACAATTAACTCTCCACGTGCGGTTCTTTCTAGTCTTAAGTCTCGGTTGGCTGCTGCTAGAGCTGCAAATTGTTCCTGGGTGACGTACAACCCGATTGTCTTAGGCAACTCAATCAATAGGGTTTCGGTTTCTGGACTGGCGGGTGTCTGTACCATCTTGACCTCTTATATCAAGTTCGGGTGATTACTTGTAATAAAACCTCTCAATGTAGGTTGGGTTGAACAGCAGTGAAACCCAACATGAACAATGATAAAATGTTGGGTTTCGTTCCTCAACCCAACCTAAAGATATTATAAGTGTTTAACCGAACCTGATATTACACAATAGGGATTTAAGTGAAAGATGCCTACCCTATTAACTAACATATTCTACACGCTTGTCTTCGCGATCGCGCCCTTAAATTTAGAATAGTAGGTTAGATTGAGCATGACGGTACAGCATATTGGTTATGTTTGTGGACTTGGGATTGCGATGTGCATCTCTGCGTTCACTCCATCAAAATCAACCGTAGGGGATCTAAACGCACATACCAAGGCAAAGGTTGGTCTTTCATCGTCGCCCATTTTTCTTTGAAAACTTCAGCTTGCAGATGATAATCTTGAGAATTCTTGCCAGCCGAATTTAATTTGAGAAATAATGTCATTCTATGAGGTGTTTCACTGGTTCGTACTATCCAGCAGGGAAAGGTATTTTCCTGTGATGAGTCGTTGGTAAAAATGAACTGATGGGCACGAATGCCGATGTGGGATAATTCACTTTTGACTGGTTCAATTACTTTCAGAGTACAATCCCAATCAGTCGCTTCTATCTGTTGTGATGACTGGAGAACAGCACGGGAGAAGTTTTTACATCCAGTGAGTTGAGCAACACTCACGGTAGCAGGATGCTGGAAAATATCGTATTTGGAGCCATAATGAACTGCTCTACCATGCTCCAACACCAATAAATTTGGGCAAATCCGATAAGCTTCTTCCATATTATGGGTGACAAATAGAGTCACACCTTGGTAGTCAGCTAGAGTTTCTGTCATTTGCTGCTCTAATTGACTACGCAGATGTGTATCAAGTGCCGAAAACGGCTCATCCAAGAGCAATGCTTCCGGTTGACTTGCCAATGCTCTTGCTAAGGCTACCCGTTGTTGTTGTCCCCCAGAGAGTTGATGCGGATAGCGATCGCCTAATCCCTTCAACTGCATTGCTATTAGTTGCTCCTCTACCTGCACCCGAATACTCCCAGCAGATAGTTTTTTAGGCAAACCGAAAGCGATATTTTGCGCCACACTCATGTGGGGAAACAGGGCGTAATTCTGCACTAAAAAACCGATGCGGCGATCGCGACTGGGTAAATTAATTCCTTGTTCTGAGTCAAACAGAACTCTGTCATTTAAAACAATGCGGCCATTTGTGGGCGTTTCTATTCCCGCCAGGCAGCGCAAAATCATACTCTTACCTGCACCAGAACCTCCTAACAATCCCAAGGGTTGCTCATCAGTAGTGAAAGCAACTTTTAAATCAAAGCTAGGAAGTATTTTTTCAATGTTGACTAACAATCCCCCAGATTGAAAGCGAGATTGCGGAGTATAAAGATTTTCTCCCCCTGCTCCCCCTGCTCCCTGCTCCCCGCTCCCCGCTCCCTTCCCCTTTTCTCTCAGTTCTTGCCAGAAGTTGACTGCAATAATTCCAGACAGAGAAATCACCATAATTGCGATCGCCCAAAACCACGCTTCGTTCATTGCTCCCGCTTCCACTGCAAAATAAATCGCCATTGGAATTGTCTGCGTTTGTCCGGGAATATTACCAGCCAGCATCAACGTCGCGCCGAATTCTCCCAAAGCACGGGCAAAAGCTAACATTGTGGCGGCGACAATGCCGGGTACTGCTAAAGGTAAACTGATCCGCCAAAAGATTGTGGTTTCAGTTGCACCAAGGGTTCTAGCGACTCGCAGCAGATTACCATCTATTTGTTCAAAGGCTCCCAGTGCAGTTTTATACATTAAAGGGAAAGAAACTACTGTGGCTGCGATCGCAGCACCATACCAAGTAAAAACGATGCTGAAGTCAAAAGCCCCCATGAATTTCCCTACAGGGCCATTTTTGCCAAAAAATAGCAGCAACAAGAACCCAACAACTGTGGGCGGTAAAATTAGCGGTGCAATAAAGATACCCTCAATCAACGATTTACCTTTGCCACGATATCCCAGCATCCAGTAGGCAGCAGCTATACCTAAAAAGAAGGTGATAAATGTGGCAAGTAATGAAGTTTTGAGTGATATCCAAAGAGGCGATAAATCCAATGGCATAGTTGCGTAGGGAAAAATTAGCTCAACTAATCCCTAATTTACCAACTTTAGCTTTAATATGTTGGAAAAAGTTGGTAAATTACATCACAATCAATCAGGGAAATCCCAAAAACTATCCAAACTGTAAACAAAATTCGCGTTCAGTTGAGTATCAAGTATCAGAATTCGATACGGTTTGTTATCATTTGATACTTATCTTGAAACCAACTGTTAAAATTATTGGAAATTAGGCACTTCCAAATAAAAAATATCCAATTAACTCTTGTGGGGTGGGCGTCTCGCCCGCCCAGTTTATATGGCAAGATGCCCACCCCACAAGATTGGATAATTTATTTCTTGGAATTCCCTTACCAAAGTGTAAAAATCCTCGCAAACACATCCTGTTAGCAGTATCTAATGCTACCGTCAACAGAAAGTGCATTCCCCTCCTACCAGCAATCAAAAAAAACCCCAAGACCTTTTCTTAGTATGCGGACTCAAAAGTTTAGGGCAACATTGCGTTGCAATACTCAAGGAATACGATGTTAAAGTCAGCGCCATAGAGGATGTGCAGCCCGAACATTGGGAAGTCCCAGAAGTAACTAACTTACTAGAAAAGTTAATCATAGGAGACTGCCGCCAGCCAAGTGTTTTAGAGCGAGCAGGTATATCCCAATGTCGTTCAATACTTTTAGTAACCAGAAATGAGCGGATAAATATAGAAGCTGCCTTTGCAGCACGCCGTCTTAATCCGCATATTCGCTTGATTGTACGTTCAGACAAGCAAAATTTCAACAAACTCTTGTGGGAAAATCTCGGCAATTTTGTTGCCTTTGAACCCACTCATCTTTCAGCTCACGCCTTCGCTCTGACAGCCCTTGGTTCTGAAGCTATTGGATATTTCACCTTAGAAGGGCAACTGTTGCAAGTGATAAAGCACCAGGTACAAGCGAAGGATAGCTGGTGTAATGGCAAGCCAGTACATAGACTCAATCTGACAACTCGCCGCATCTTGAGTCACAAACCTGTTTCATCTAAACCACTCAAAGAATTGTTTGGCTGGAACCCAGAGGCAGAAGTGCAGGTAGGAGATACGCTAGTTTACATTGATGTGGCATACGATTTAGCTTTCTCTGAGCAACATCGACAATCTCATACCCAAAAGTGGCAGTGGCAACAGTTTATTCAAGGCATCACAGCGAAAAATCTCAAGGAGAAAATAGCGCAATTTTGGCAATCTTACTACCAAAGCCAAAATCAAATCCGGCGAATTGCAACAATCTATGCCATTACTGTACTCATCCTGTGGCTTGTTGGAATAATTCTTTACCGCTTATATTATCCTGACATCAGCATCCAAGAAGCTTTTTATGCAACAGCAGTTTTGCTCTTGGGAGGATACGGAGATTTATTTGGTGGTGTTGAGTTTGCATCGCAATCAAAGCCCTCAGACGCTATCCCTTGGTGGTTGAGGTTTTTTAGCCTGGGAATGACGTTGACAGGTCAAGCTTTCGTGGGAGTATTATATGCACTGCTGACTGATGCCCTGGTCACTTCAAGATTTCATTTTTTCAATTCCCGCCCTCCCATACCACAACGCAACCATCTGATAATTATTGGCTTAAATCGCTTGGGACAGAAAGTAGCTGCTCTTTTGCAAGAACTCAACCAGCCCTTAGTAGGAATTCATACTACCACTCTTGACCAAGAAACTTTACCCGATATGCCCCTTATCGTTGGTAATGCTACCGAAGCACTCACTAAGGCGAATCTCTCCCATGCTAAAAGCATTATTTTAGTTGGGGACGATAATATGGAAAATCTGGAAATTGGTTTGATGGCTCATGCAATGAACCCCGCCACTACCTTGATTATCCGCTCTCAAGACCGCCAATTTAGTGATAATATCGCCCCTCTGTTCCCTTATGCTCAAGTTATATGTGGCGCGGCTTTGGCGGCAGAAGTTTTTGCTTGTGCTGCTTTTGGAGAAAATGTTCTGAGCTTGTTTCACTTGAATGAGCAAATAGTCATGGTGACGGAATACAAAATTGAAGATGGCGATACCCTGAATGGGTTGCTTTTATCTGAAATAGCATCTGGCTATAGTGTTGTACCGATTCTCTACCAAAAATATCAGCAAGACAATTACTCTTTAATGCCCTGGTATGATGTTAAGCTTGATGCTGGCGATCGCTTGATTGTTTTAGCCACAAGCAGTAGTTTGCAGCGAATTGAATGGGGTGAAATGCTGCCTCGTCTTTGGCAAGTGCAGATTGAAAAAGCTCTGACTACAAATGCCATTATGTATGGTGCCGAAGAGATAGTTTTAATTACGGGATGTAGTTCCACTGATGCTAGGCAATGGATGAATAATTTGCCTAGAGTGTTGCCAATACCACTTTATAAACATCAAGCTCAACGTCTCGTGCGCGAGTTAACAAAAGTACAACTTTTGGCGAATGTTATCTATATTGGGCAACCTTAATCCTCCCATAACTAGAAATCATATCAATACTGTTCGGTTAAAGCAAGAGACGCGATTTATCGCGTATTTAGCGATCTAGAATTTTCATCAAAAACCTTAGCAAACAAAGTTCATAGGCATTTATTGTAAAAGTAAAAGCACAACAATGTTGTGCTTTTGGAGATTATTTGTATTCAGTTCATTGTGACAAGCAGATAGTTTATTAATCAGTCCAGTTGAGTACTGTAGGCACTAAAACCGTAAGCCAAAGTTTCTTTTAAATTATCTGATGGCTTGAGACTTCTGTTGATAGCATTAGCAAACGGCACCGGAATACCTTTGATAGTTTCCGGCAAAATTGCATACTCTGCTGTTGGTTCGACAATGTATTCTGGACACTTCACTTTCATCCCAGCAGTAGCTAACATTTCTTCTATTTCAACAGCTGAGTATTGCTTGAGATAAACTGGATTTCTCACAAATGGGTTCAGCCTTCTGATAAAATTATGGATGATATGAGAAGGACAAGACTTATTGTGAAAGGAATGATTAAAAACAAAAATTCCACCAGGTTTTAGCACCCGACAGATATCAGCCAATAAATTTCTTAATTGGGCATCTGGAATATGCATAAAGACGCAATTAGAAATTACCAAATCTATAGAATTATCTTCTAAAGGCAATGTTTCAGCAGAAGTGCAAATCAAGTTAAATTCAGCTTCTGGGAAAAAATTGTATTCTTGTTTAACTTTGATTAGCCGCCGCAATAAAGGTTCAGAAATATCAATACCGTAATATTTCTCACATTTCAGATTTTTCGCTTTCGAGAGATGTAAAGGTGCGCGACCATAACCAGAACCAATTTCTAGAATAGAACCGACAGATTTATTCAACGGAAATTTGTTCCAAGTACCTCCAGGTGTACCAGTTAGCAGAGTGTAATCTTGTTTAATGGGTGATGTCGCGGCAATTTTTTCAATTTTTTGGGAACCATAGTATGTTTTACCAATTGCATCCCATGTTTTTTTATGTTGAGTATTAGTTAATTGTTCATAGTCGCTAGGAAAATAAATTCCATCTCGTAATTCAAAGTCATTTAGACTGGATTTTACATTTGCTAATTGAGACATTATGATTATCCTCATCAATAGTCAAGTCTGTTTTCTGTTATACTCTTAACTCAGCATTAACCGCAAGTGATTTTTACTGAACGGCTTTCCCTAAGCCTTTTTTAAAGTTTATAACTATTTTAAATTCGATGGAATGTGCTAGCAAAGAGCCTATTGTATCCAAGTGAAAACCGCTATAATAACAACCCTTGCTCGATCGAAACACAAGTTCGTATACATTAGTTGATGGACTGCAACAATTGGAGGCTGCGATGGTAGGAGGGTTACAACAAAAACGGGTGGTAGTTGTAGGTGCTGGTTGGGCTGGTTTAGGAGCAACCTACCATTTGGCAAAACAAGGTTATGATGTGACACTTCTGGAAGCAGGCCCCTATCCTGGTGGATTGGTGGCAGGTTGGCAAACGGCAGCCGGAAAATCTGTGGAAGCTGGCATTCATGGATTCTGGTATCCTTACAAAAATATTTTTTCCCTAATCAATGAATTAGAAATTAATCCTTTTACTACTTGGACTCGTTCTTCGCAATATTCGCCAGCAGGTTTGGAAGTTGAATCACCGATTTTTCAAGATTTACCGCGACTTCCCTCGCCACTGGGAACTTTTCTTTACACTCAGTTTAAACGGCTGCCACTAATTGACCGTCTCAGTGCCCTGCCTTTACTTTATGCTGTAGTTGATTTTGATAATTCCGATGCAGCTTGGCGGCGCTATGATTTTGTAACTGCCCGTGAATTGTTCAAAGACTTTAACGTTTCTGCACGACTTTACCGCGAGGCTTTTGAACCGATGTTATTAGTGGGCTTATTTGCCCCTGGCGAACAGTGTTCAGCCGCCGCAACTTTAGGGATGCTTTACTTTTTTATTCTGGCTCATCAACCCGATTTTGATGTGGTCTGGTGTCGGGGAACTGTCGGAGAAAAGATATTTCGTCCTTGGGTGGAACGAATCGAAAAAGCTGGTGCGCGAGTATTGCCTAAGCGTCGGGTTACAGATTTAATTGTTGATAGTAATCAAGTCAAGGGTGTGGTTTGTGGTGATGAGGTTTTTGATGCAGATGCCTTAGTTTTTGCGGTTGGAATCACGGGGATGAAGAAAATTGTCTCAACTAGCCCTAGTTTACAAAGCCGTGAAGAATTCCGTAATTTGAGCAATTTAGGAGCAATTGATGTTTTAGCAACGCGACTATGGTTTGACCGTAAAATTGATATTCCTCGTCCTTCTAATGCTTGCTTTGGATTCGATGCAAGTACAGGTTGGACGTTTTTTGATTTGAATGCTCTACATGATGAATATCGGGATGAGCCGGGAACAGTGATTGAAGCTGATTTCTATCACGCGAATCAGTTTCTAGGTTTGAGTGATGAGGAGATATTAGCAATAGTTCAGGGTTATTTAGCAACTTGTATACCAGCCTTTCGGCAGGCAAAGATAATTGATAGTAGTGTAATTCGGCTACCTCAAGCGGTGACTCACTTTGCACCTGGCAGCTATCGTTATATGTTGCCCACTAAGACCAGTTTTGAGAATGTGTTTATGAGTGGGGATTGGATTGTGAGCCGTCATGGTTCCTGGTCGCAGGAAAAGGCTTATGTTACTGGTTTGGAGGCGGCAAATTTGGTGGTGTCTTATTTGGGAAAAGGTCAGCCATCTGAGATTTTAGCTGTAGAAGAGGATGAAGTGCATATCCAAGTGGCGCGATCGCTCAACCAAACTTTGAGTAACTTGGGCAAATCTATCCTGCCTAACTTTTGGTTGCCCTAATCTGTAGGGATGCACTGCTGTGCTACCCTACTGTATGTATATTTCTCGCAAATCTAGTTAATCATCAATTGTAATTTAAATTCGATAAGCTAAAGAAAGCGATCGCGATACTATCCTTATAATGTAAATCAAATCACATAAGCTTATGGAGCCAGACTCTTTACCAACTGAGGTGATTCTGACGCACCCGCGTGAGTCCCTCGGTAGAGTGCAACTTGATTGGACACCCCAACCCGGAAACTATCTCGATTTTGAAGGTAAAACCTACGCGGTTTTAGAGCGCCGCCATAGATACAAACTTCAAGCTGGGCGCTACCGCTTGCATAATATTGCCATTTATGTACAGTCTGCTAAACGACCATCTGAGAAAAGTTTGGTAGCGGGACGTTGGGTAATCGGTGATGCTACCTGCTGCTACAATGCTCATTCAGAACTCATTCGCTGTGCAGTCAACCCAGATGGGCCTTGCGAATCTTGCCGCTTTTATGAAAAGTTAGAAGTTAGGAGTTAGGAGTTAAGAGTGAGGAGTTAAAAGTTATTCTCCCTCATCTCCTCCATTCCTGTCAGTTTCCGGCACCAAAAACTTCTCCTACAGTTAAGCGGGTACCATTCACAAAATCCCATCCCGACTGGGGACGTTTACCGGCTAACTGAACCTCTCGCAACAGCAATAAACCTTCCCCAGTTTGGACAATCGCGCCAATTCCTTTGACAATGCTCACTACAACTCCCGGTCGATCTGATACGTTTGACAAATCAGATAGTTTATATGCTAATTCTTGCAATTCTGGTGGGAGATCGCGTAGACGCGGAGCGGCTTGTCGCCAGACATCGCTTATAGAACCAAGAGGAGCAGAAGCGGTAATTTTCAACAGGTTGTCACGAAAGGTAGCCGTGCAGTTAGGGTAAAAGCCTCTGATTTGATTGTGTAATTGGAGCGCGCTTTTCGACCAATCCAAAGCATAATCTTGTTTTTGAATCAGAGAGGCGTAAGTCGCTGCTAAATTATCTTGGGGAATTGGTTGAATTTCTTTACGTTCCAACTTCAATAGAGTTTCCACCAACAAATCCCCACCGATTTCCGCTAGTCTGTCGGCTAAATCTTGGGCATTATCCAGTAATCCAATCGGTGTAGTGGCTATTTGGAGCATTGCGCCAGTATCCATCCCCACATCCATCAACATGGTGGTGATCCCCGTTTCTCTTTCACCGTTATACAAACACCACTGAATCGGGGCTGCACCGCGATATTTGGGTAAAATCGAGCCATGCACATTAATACAAGCTAATTTTGGCATCTTCAAGATTTTTGCCGATAAAATCTGTCCATAAGCGACAACAACAAACACATCTGCATCTAATTGTTTGAGTTTGCTTAAAGTTTCAGTGTCTTTTTTCACCCGTTCGGGTTGCCATACTGGTAAGTTGTGAGCAGTGGCGATCGCTTTTACTGGTGTTGGCGTAAGTTTATTTCCGCGTTCCCGGCGTTTATCTGGTTGGGTGACAACCGCTAGCACCTCAAATTCTGAATGATTCAATAATTTTTCTAAGGTGGGTACAGCAAATTGAGGTGTACCAAAAAATACAATTTTCATTAATAATTAGTAGTTTTTAGTCGTGAGTCATTAGACTTCTTGCATGAATCAAAAGCCCTCACCCTAAATCCCTCTCCCCAGCTTGGGCTACGGTGTATACACAAGTCTTTGAGAGTTGCCTCACAGCGTTTAGATCCCCCCTAACCCCCCTTAAAAAAGGGGGAACTAGAGT
>NZ_CAWUDN010000119.1:0-23692 GCF_963920915.1 Nostoc sp. PCC 9305 | reverse complement strand
CGTGGCGGGGTGTAGCCCCGCCCGCTATTTGTGCCAGTTGCGTAAGTCCTGATTTCTATATCTTCTGTTTGTAAACACCTAATGTTATTGTTCATAAAATTATTCCTGAAAGTTGCTCAGTAAATAAGACAGTAACAACATCTGAGTTAGGAATCAAATCATGGCTTGCATAGGTTCTATAAATAGGATTTATAGATATTAAAAATCACTAATACAACCTTTTTGCCACAATAAAGTCAGGATGTGTATACCCTTGTTCTCATCAATTGCCTATGAAATTCTCCCAACTCCGAGCCATAGTTGCAGTAGCAGATTGTGGTAACTTTAGTGAAGCAGCCTTAGAATTGCAGCTTTCCCAGCCTGCAATTAGTCATGCGATCGCTACCCTAGAAGAAGAATTAGGTGTACCATTATTTGCTAGAGGTCGTCACGGTGCTGTGCTGACACCTGCTGGAGAGCGCATTTTGTATCATGCACGTCAAGCAATGCAGCATCTAAAGATGATGCAACACGAAGCAAACCTGCATAAAGGTTTACACGGTGGTCATGTGCGAATTGCGGCTTTTCGGAGCGTTGCTACTCATCTATTACCAAAAGCGATCGCACAATTTCACAATCAATTCCCAGAAATTGCTGTCACAATCATAGAGTGTGGTGCTTTCACAGATGTAGAGCAGTGTTTGCATGATGGACGTGCCGATATTGGTATTACCTGTCTGCCAACTGGTGAAGAATTTGAAACCTGGGAAATTTTTCGAGATGAGTATGTAGCTTTACTACCACCAGATACCAAAATTAGCAGTCCGCAAATTACTTGGGAAGACATCGCAGCCTATCCGCCGGTTTTGCTTCCTTGTACGCCTTGTGGACGCATTCTTCACAACCACCTGAAGACTTTGGCAATTCCAATCCATACTGCTAGCGACATTCAAGAAGATTCCACAGTCGTTAGTATGGTGAATCAAGGACTGAGAGCAGCTATTATGCCTCGTTTAGCAGCTGTACCCATTCCCCCAAAGGTACAAGTATACAGTTTACCTGCACCCCTCGAAAGAGTAATTGCAACTGCAACTTTATCTAATACCCTGCAAGTGCCTGCGGTATTCACATTTTTGGAGATGTTGAGTAAATTTGATTTTTATAGTTTAGCTAAATTCACTTATTGAACACATCGGAATTACGAATTACGAATTACGAATTACGAATTACTTAAACCAATGCCTCCTTTAGCGAATTCTTCAACAGTTTTTTGTGAGAATTCATGAGTTGCGATCGCCTGCAACATTGCCAGTGGTAAAGTCAAATGATGCGCCCCAGCTTGCAACGATGCGGCTGCTTCTTGAGGAGATTTGATACTAGCTGCCAAGATTTCCGTATCACTACCTTTGAGTACGCTAGCCATATCCCGCACCAAAGCAATACCATCACCTAACAATCGGGTAGCTCGATTTACATAAGCTATGGCAATTTTAGCTCCTGCTTCTCGTGCTACTGCTGCCTGTGCTGCACTATAAATCGCTGTCACTGAACAGGTAATCTCTGGTGATAGACTCGCCACCACTTCAAACCCTAACGGTGTTGCGGGAATCTTCAAAATTGTTTGTGAACCAATAATCTCGAAAGCTTTTCTACCTTCAGCTAGCATCCCAGCTTTATCGGATGCCATAAGTTGATAGTATAACGGCCCATTTGTCAAGGCAACCAGTTTTTTGAGCGTGGTTTCTGGTGGAGTATCGCTTTGAGATAACAACGTGGGATTTGTTGTGATACCTTTTACCCATCCCCAAAGCTTAACAACTTCAGCTTCCGATGCGATCGCTGAGTCTAGATATAATGCCATACTTAATTCCTCACTTTTACTATCTGCATTTCTCCTGCTATACACCCTATATCTTCAGAAGTTCTGCCCCTATCAGATAAGTATTTTACTTGTTTATCTATGCTTTTTTAAATACCTACCCTTGAAAGCCACTCTCCATTCCCCTTTCCTTGAGAAATGCATCAAATGTAAACCTATCCGGTAGCGAAGTTTGTGCGCCTGGTTTTGTCGCTGTCAAAGCACCTGCTGCTGCACCCCAAATAACTGCTTGATGTAAGGAAAGTCTTTCAAAAAGTGCCGCAGCTAAACCACCATTAAAAGCATCGCCTGCGGCTACTGTGTCAACTGCATTAACTGAAAACGCTGGTACAAAAAACTTTTCTTCAGCAGTAGCACAAAAAACACCCTTAGCACCCAGTTTGACGATCGCACATTTCACACCCCGTTGTAATAAAACCGCAGCTGCTTTGGCTGCTTGTTCCTCTCCATTCACAGGAAAACCAACCAACTGCGCTGCTTCAACTTCATTCGGTGTAATAATGTCTACCAATGGATACAATTCATCTGGTAAATTAGATTGTGCGGGTGCGGGGTCAAAAATCACTTTTATGTTTGCACCTTTTGCGGCTTTAGCAGCAGCAACCACGGCAGTAATAGGAATTTCTAGTTGTAAAAGTAGTGCTGTAGCTTCTGGTAATAAGTGGGATAATCGCTCTACATCTTCTTGATTGACGCGCCCATTTGCACCAGGAATGACAACGATTTGATTTTCACCAGTCTGACTCACGGTGATAATAGCGACTCCAGAACTAACAGTTTTATCAACAAAAATGTTATCAGTCTGCACACCAGATGTTTGCAAATTGTTAACAAGTTCCTTACCAAAATCGTCTGCACCTACACGCCCTACTATCTGGGTAGGAATGCCCAATTTTGCTAATGCTACGGCTTGATTGGCTCCTTTCCCTCCCGAAACTTTAAAAAAATCTTCTCCTAGCAACGTTTCTCCTGCAACTGGCAACCGGGGTGTTGTTGCTACCAAGTCTATATTTATACTGCCGAAGACGATAATACTCATGATGCCGATCTTAAAGTTATTTTGATTGATATTACAGGATGCGATCGCAAACTGCATAAATATCGCACTTACTCAGGAACTTGCACAAAAACTGCGATCGCATAGAAGACACACTCAAAATTTTACCTGTTGGTAAAAGACTCGTTTAAGGCTTTCAGCGACAGTAATATAGAGCGCCGATCAGATAAAACCTAGATATTTTGATACGCGATACCCAAGCCAAATTCCTACAAGGCCACCAATGACGCTGAACAGGATCGAGGTGAACGATAGCAAACTTCCACCCCACAAAACAGGAATATAGCTACCAATCGTAGAGCCAACAAACATCCCAATGCCAATGATGAATTTATTCATTCAAAACAAGCCTCAAAAGTAATTAAAATAAGTCATGCTTAAGCTCCTTTATGACTCAAAATATTAACTTTTGGGAAAAGATTTATTTAACCATTTCGGCAGCCGTGCCTAACTACTGAAGCTAGGAGAATCTAGTGTCAATAACTGGCTGATCTCTGGTAGTCATGAAGTCATCAGAAAAATTTTCTAGACTATCAATGAGGGATTCCCAAGCGTTGTCTTTGGCAATCAGGACAATGGCGTTACCAATTTTTTTGATATAAACTTCAGTCCCAGTCAGTTGAAAATCTTCGGGTAAAATAACGATTTGGTGAGTGTCATCAGTGGTGAGTTTGGCAGTGTTCATGGTGTTATTGTCCTGAGATTAGCTAATATTTCTGGTCTGGTTAGCACGAAATTTGATAAATGCAACTCTGAAACTTGCTTGAGTAGCTCATTGTTAAACCGAACCTATGGAAATCCTAGCAGTCCTGCCGAGGAATATGATGGTGACGAAAGGATCAATATGGCCATAGGCGATCGCCTATGGCCAGTTATTTCTTGCCGAAAGCGATCGCAAACTGCATAAATATCGCCCTTACCAGAAACTTGCATGAGAATTGCGATCGCACTTCTTCGTTATGCTGAAACGACTAATCCTGCGTCTCCTCAACTGACCCAAGCTGCTCTAATACCTGACGCACTGAAAAAACGGGTATAGCTGAATTGGAAAACCCTTGCGAATAGCGAGTAACGATCGCGTCTAAACTCTGAGCAACTGCACAATAAATTTGTACCGCATCCTCAAAATCAGCTAAACCAGACGCAAAAGCTGCTTCTAAAATAGCCCGATTTACAGAGCAAATAACCAAAACTGCCAGTATGCTTGAAACTGCCTGTCTAGCAAGTTCAATACTTTGAGTTTGTCTGCGGGCGATATAGAAAATATGGCGTTGCTGAATCAAGGGATGATTCTTGTAGGGTGGGCGACACGAGAGCCCTGAAATACAAGGGACGGGCAAGATGCCCATCCCACAAAACTAGCAAAATCATCCCGCAAATATGCAACGCCGAAAATATCAGTGAGTGTGGTTGCAGTCACGTATCCAACTACTTGTCCAGAATCGATCAAATTAAATAGGGCTTGGGAATCTTGCAAAAATGGCTCTCGGTCTAGCAAATAATCTAGAACGATATTGGTATCAATCAAAACTCTCATTAAAGATATTTCTCCACCCGACGCTCTTCTAGCATGAACTCCACTTGTTCATCAGTCGGCGCTAGCTGGTCGGTCTTCAATAAACCTTTCATTTGCTTGATGATGCGCGATCGCTCAGGTGGTTGGGTTGGAACATCTTGCAAGGATTCAATAATCGCACGGACGAGTTCAAGGCGATCGCTCGCTGGCAGTTGACGGGCTTGCTCTTTAAGCTCTTGCAGGGACATAGAAAACACTCCGACAAATGCTGTATCTAAATTTTAGTATGAGCTATCAACGCTTAACTAAAGATAAATCTGGTGTCAGCCTTTGCAAAACTTGCTTCAATACCATCACCGTCCAATCTATATCAGCTTCAGTCGTATCACGCCCCAATGTGATGCGAATTCCACCCAAGGCAGCTTTTTCTGAATAACCCATCGCTAACAATATCGGGCTAGGACTAAGTTTTCCGCTGTGACAGGCAGCACCAGCACTGATGCCGATGCCAGCAAGGTTTAGCTGCCGTACCAAGGCTTTACCGCTGAGTTTTTTCCCATCGGCGTATTCTAAGCACATACTGATATGGTGAGGTAAACGATCGCAGGTATCCCCTGTAGGAATTAAACCAGGAATTTCAGCTAATAGGGCAAAGGCGCGATCGCGTAACTCAATTAATCGTGGTGTTTCTGTAGCTAATTCTTCGACTGCTAATTCTGCTGCTACACCAAACCCCGCTATTATCGGCACTGCTTGCGTACCAGAACGCAGTCCCATTTCTTGCCCACCACCACTCAGTAAAGACCTCAAATCTACCCCAGGACGCACATACAGCGCCCCTGCACCTTGCGGCCCATATATTTTATGACTGGAAAGACTAAGTAAGTCTACAGGTAGTTGTTGCACATCTATGGGTAAGCGTCCCGCAGCTTGCACTGCATCTGTGTGGAACAAAGCACCATGCGCTCGCACAATTTTACCCAGTTCTGCGATCGGCTGCACAGTCCCAACTTCACTTTGACCGTAAATTATAGAAACCAAAACTGTATTATGTCGCAACGCCGCTTTTAAATCCAAGGGATTAACTCTGCCTTTAACATCTACAGACAAGCGCGTAACTTCCCAACCCCACATTTCTAGCAACCGTACTGTCTCAGAAATTGCGGAATGCTCGACGCTGGAAATAATTATATGTTGAGGAACAGCATACAACCGAGCTACACCCATAATTGCTAGATTATCTGCCTCAGTGCCACCAGAGGTAAAAACGATCGATTCAGGGGTAGCTGCATTAATTAAACCAGCAACTTGGACTCTGGCTTGTTCTACAACCGTTGCCGCCCGTTGTCCCCACTCATGTAAACTGGAAGGATTGCCCCACTGTTGAGTGAGGATTGTTTGCATAACTGCGATCGCTTCTTTTCGAGTCGGAGTAGTGGCGCTGTAATCTAGATAAATTTGCATAAAACCGATAATAGTGAGAACACACGTTGGTGATAGACTGCGGATTTGTCAGGATATACAGTTTTTGTGAACAAATCCTGAAAAAAATATCTGTAATTTTACATCTAATAGTGGATTTTTCCCTTTACTTGGAAACTTATTTCTCTACTTAATTCAGAACCCAAAATTTTGGGAATGATAAATATATCCACTCCCAATCCACTTTTAACAGATTACAGTGCAACTTATCTCTAGACAAAGATATTTTTTATATATCTTTTTACTGATATTCTCCCTCGCTGGTTGTCAACGAGTCCAGTCCTACAATCAGCGTCCAGCACCTTTACCACAAGACCCGTTAATTCAAGCTTACTTTAACCATTCTGAGTCTTCAGAATACCAAGAAGCTTACCGTCAGCAAACTCGCCTGGGGGATGATTTAGAAAAACAGATTGTGGATGCTATTACGAATGCTAAATCTACAGTAGATGTAGCGGTGCAAGAATTACGTTTACCCAAAGTTGCCCAAGCATTAGTTGATAGACAAAAAGCTGGGGTAAAAGTCAGGATAATTTTAGAAAATATCTATAGCCGACCTTGGAGTAGCTTAACATCTGCGGAAGTAGGTAAGTTAGATAAAAGAGAACAGGAACGTTACAACGAATTTCGCAAATTTATCGATCTTAACCAAGATAATCAACTCAGTCCAACCGAAATCAATCAAAGAGATGCTTTGATGATTTTGCAGAATGCCAAAATTCCCTGGCTAGACGATCGAGCAGATGGTTCGACGGGTAGCAGTTTGATGCATCACAAATTTGTGATTGTGGATAATCGCCTTGTAATTATCACTTCGGCCAATTTTACATTAAGTGACACCTCTGGAGATTTTACAAATCCTAGTAGTTTAGGCAATGCCAATAACTTATTGCAGATTGACAGCCCAGAATTAGCATCTTTATTTACAGAAGAATTTAACATTATGTGGGGTGATGGGCCGGGAGGTCAACCAGATAGTCGATTTGGTTTAAAAAAGCCGATACGTTTACCTAAACAAATAACTTTGGGTAATACCAAAATTACTGTGCAATTTTCGCCTACTTCTCCAACTCAACCTTGGAATAACAGTAGTAATGGTTTAATTGGTAAAACTTTAGATTCAGCAACCAAATCTATTGACATGGCGTTATTTGTCTTTTCCGAACAGCCTCTTGCCAATATTTTAGAAAAACGCCATCAACAAAGCGTGCAAATTCGCGCTTTAATTGAACCACAATTTGCCTACCGTCCTTACAGCGAAGCCTTAGATATGATGGGGGTTGCTCTTAGTAACAAATGTAAATATGAAATTGACAATCATCCTTGGTCAAATCCAATTACTACCGTAGGTGTACCTGTGTTACCCAAAGGCGATTTATTGCATCACAAATTTGGTGTTATTGATAGTCAAACAGTAATTACAGGCTCTCATAATTGGTCAGATGCTGCCAATAATGGTAACGATGAGACGCTTGTAGTGATTGAAAATCCGATAGTTGCTGCCCATTATGTGCGAGAATTTGCTCGTCTTTATACCAAAGTTAAACCCGGTTTACCACCAGCAATTCAAGAAAAAATCAAATTAGAACAAACACGGTGTCCGCAAATAAAAACTTCTTCATCAAGTGAAGTACAAGCAATTCAAAAAGTCAATATCAACACTGCAAGTTTAGAAGAATTAGCAACTCTTCCTGGCGTGGGTAAGAAGTTAGCACAGCGAATAATTATTAGCCGTCAACAGCAAAAATTTACATCTTTACAAGACTTAGAAAGAGTTCCAGGAGTGAGCGCTAGAACTTTAGAAAAATGGAGCGATCGCGTGACTTGGTAGGTAGCACAGTTGTGCTACCCTACGAGAGTCTGTATTCTACTTAGTTAAAAAGATGTAAAATTACATAAATTCGATATTTAAATGCGATCGCTAGCTAGCTAAATCAACCAAACTGCGGAAATGCCCATTCTGAGAAAATCGTTCTGCTATTATTTGTTGATAAACCGCCTCATAGCCATCAGTCATGTGCTTAACACTGAAAAGATTTTCGACATACTGACGACAGGCATAACGGTCTAACTCGATGACGCGATCGATAGCACTGATGCACTCTTGAATATTATTGCAGAGGAAACCCGTCTTGCCGTGGGAAATTACCTCTTCAGTAGACCCCAATTTCATTGCAATCACTGGCGTACCAGAAGCCATTGACTCTACCATTACCAATCCAAATGGTTCCCGCCAAGTGATGGGGAATAGAGTTGCTACTGCACCACCCATCAGGGCATTTTTTTGAGCATGGTTAGCTTCACCCAGATACTCAATTTGCTCTCCGTCAATGTGTGGTTTAATTTCCTTCTCAAAGTATTCCACATCAACGACATCTATCTTACCTGCCATTTTTAAATGCCAACCAGTTTCTTTGGCAATTTCTATAGCTAAGTGCGCTCCCTTCTCTGGAGACATCCGACCTAAAAACGCTAAGTAAGGAGGATCTTCTGGTTGGGAGTGAAATTCATAGCTGCTAACATCAATTCCGTTGTAAACCGTTGCTATAGAGTTTAAACCTAACCTTGGTTCTCGTTGTGCATTAGAAATATTGACGTAGGGTTGTTTTTTACCAAAACTAAACATCTTTTCGTTGTCAGGGGTAAAAGTACCGTGCAACGTGTGAACTGTAGGAGTTTTTACTAGATTTGCATAAGGCAGTGCCCCATACCCGATATGGGAGTGAATAATATCAAACTCTTCTGCGCGTTCATACACCGAAGCTAGATTTAGCATCTCGTAAATGCCGTAATCTTTGATAGTAGGATCGAGTCTGAGGGCACGGGGATGAACTGACGTTAGTTTTGCCAGACTAATAGAATCTCCCGATGCAAATAAGGTTACTTCGTGTCCGCGTCGGACTAATTCATCAGTCAGTAACCCCACTACTAACTCTACGCCACCATAAGCTGGTGGTGGAACTCTTTCCCACAGTGGAGCTAATTGAGCAATTTTCATCACAAACCTCCTAAAAAATAAAACTTGAATTAGAAGTTTTTTATTTCTGTTGTTTTAGTGCTTGTAATTTATCCACTTTGGCATCAGAAAGTAACTTCAGATACTAAACTTATTAACAATTTCCCTTAAATCTTACGCTGTACCTTCTATATTTTTTGTCTATCCTAGTACGGAAATTACCCACTCCTAAAGAGGTAGCTGTATTCTGATTTATTAATTTTTATGTGATTTATAGCAGTTTTTAATAGAAGTTTTTTTTAAACAGGAACTTTCTACAATCGCCTAAATCTATCATTAAAAGGTAGTTTTGACTGAAAAAGCTCTATTTTTGACCGCCAATCATCCAATTTTAAAATGTTAATTAAAGAATAAAGTCTCTAGACACTCTTTAGGCGGCTTTCCGTACTCTAAAGGATCATCTATAGCCGAATAAAAGGTAAATTTTCGTAAAGTAGATACTCTGAAATCATAAGTAGCAATTTTTCTGATAAATGCTATCCAAGTTCCTGAAAGTAAAATTAACCTGACTTTTAAATTTGTATGGAAAAGCCTACAAAAAACCTAACCCCTAACCCTTCTGATGATTGCGATCTATTGAAATCTGCCTAATTTTATTGGTTGATTTTGGGGGTTATTTTTCGTCTTTTTTCGACTCCCTGAACGCTTACATAAATTTAGCGGCTTGTATCCCTTTTTGAATTTTGAATTAGAGCGATCGCGCCGCGTCTCGTAAAGAAGCGAAAGTCACATTAAAATGACTCATAAAATCTCTGCGTTCTCTGTGCCTCTGCGGTTCGATAAATAAATTTTAAATCGTGATTGACTGATTGCATAAAATATGCTATTTTGTATTGCTATCAATAACATATATAAACGTGAATATCTCCCCATCTCTCAAAAAACCGCGTGTCTCATGGCAGGCGGTTTTCTCACTGTTGATATTTGTATTCATGTACCTGCCCATACTAGTACTTGGCTTTTATAGCTTCAATCAGTCGCCCTACAGCGCAACTTGGCAAGGATTCACCCTCGATTGGTATCGCAAGTTGTTCAGTGACGATCGCATTTTATCGGCTTTGCAAAACAGTATGATAGTTGCAGGTTGTGCTGTGGCAATTTCCGCAGTGCTGGGAACCTTGATGGCGGTTGGGTTGGCGCGTTACGAATTTCCTGGTAAGAAATTGTATCGGGGTATTGCTTACCTACCATTGATTATTCCCGATATTGCGATCGCAGTGGCTACCCTAGTATGTCTAGCAGCCTTTGCGATACCTTTGAGTTTGTGGACGATAGTTGCAGCCCATGTGGTGTTTTGTCTGGCATACGTGGGACTTGTGGTTGCTTCCCGACTGACTAATTTAGATCCCCACCTAGAAGAAGCAGCACTAGATTTAGGTGCGACACCAACCCAAGCTTTCATCAAAGTATTGTTACCTCAATTAATGCCTGGGATTGTCGCTGGTTGTCTCTTGGCTTTTGTCCTCAGCTTAGATGACTTTCTCATTGCCAGTTTTACTGCTGGTAGCGGTTCTAACACCCTGCCAATGGAGATTTTTAGCCGCATTAGAAGCGGAGTTAAACCTGATATTAATGCTCTCAGTGTAATGTTAATTTTAGTATCTGCGATCGTTGCCTTTGTAGCGGAATTAATTCGCGCTTCTGGAGAGAATAAAACTTTTAAATAAGAGTCACAATTGGCAATCAAAGTTATAGGTAAGTGATTTCGTTCTTCGTGAACTTTTTTAGATAGTAAACAACAGTTATATTAAAATTTATGGTGCATTACGGCAAGCCTAACGCCCAAACCTTATGGCAATATGCCATACTTTCTGCTAACACAACGTCATAGTATAGATAAGTAATACCAATTCTAAAAAAGAATGCGACAAATACACCATTTGTAGAGACGCGATTCATCGCTTCTTAACCCAAGTATGTGTTGCAATCATTAATTGAATTGGTATAAATAAATATAATTTATTCATTCTTATGCCCTCGTGTGAAAGATAGTTTTAAGCACATGAATAAACTTCCGTGTTCGCTTCTCTACATAACTGTTTTCAATTAGATAATATTGGGGCTAACTTTGGAGAAGATGCTATTTCCCCCTCATTATGCAAATCTGCCAAAATCCCAATTGCTCAAATCCATTCAACTCTGATAGCAATAGATTTTGCGTGAGTTGCGGACAAAGCAACTTTGGCAAACTTCTCAGAAACCGTTATCGCGTATTAAGACTCTTAGGTGAAGGTGGATTTAGTAGAACCTATGCTACAGAGGATGTAGACAGACTAAACGCCCCTTGCGTCATCAAGCAATTTTTCCCCCAGTTTCAGGGAACAGGACAACGCACTAAAGCCGCCGAATTTTTCAAAGAAGAGGCTTTTCGGTTGTATGAACTGGGAGAAAATCATACCCAAATTCCCAGATTACTAGCTTATTTTGAACAAGGTACTAGCTTGTATCTCGTACAAGAATTTATTCAAGGAAAAACTCTCTTACAAGAAGTTCAGCAGCAAATTTATGGCGAACAACAAATTTGGGAACTTTTAGCTGATTTATTGCCAGTTCTGCAATTCATTCATACTCATAACGTCATTCATCGAGATATTAAACCAGAAAATATCATCCGCCGTGCAAGTGATGAAAAACCTGTATTAATTGACTTTGGCGGTGCTAAACAAGTAACACAAACCAGTATCGGAAGACAAGCTACAGTAATTTATACCCTTGGCTATGCCCCAACAGAACAAATGGCTGGATTTGCTTGTCACGGCAGTGATTTATATGCTTTGGGCGTAACTTGTGTGCGTCTTTTAACTCAATGTTTGCCTTTGCAGGATGCTTCTGGACAGATTAATGATCCTATTTATGATGCCATGAGCGCTAAATGGTTGTGGCGCGAACATTTACAAAAAAAAGGTATTACTATCAGCGACGAATTAGGAAAAATTTTAGATAAATTACTCAAACATCTACCGAGTGAAAGGTATCAAACAGCAGTAGAAGTCATTAACGATTTGAAGTTTGCCACATCGAACATTGAACCTGTTGCCTTAAAAATTGTTTCGATGCCTCAACCTATATTACCGCCGCTACCACAAAAAGTAATCGTCCCATTACCCCCACTAGAAACCTTTGAATTTGACGTAGTGACAGTAGACACAGGGGGTAGAGAAGTAAACCGCATGAACTGTAATGCAAATTTCTTTGCTGAAGAATTAGGTAAGTCTGTCACATTAGAAATGGTATCAATTCCTGGTGGTACTTACATGATGGGTTCACCAGAATTTGAAGGAGATGCTGACGAACGTCCTCGACATCAAGTTACCGTTGAACCATTTTTTATGGGGAAATTTCCCGTAACTCAAGCACAGTGGAGAGTAGTAGCAGCTTTACCCAAAGTTAAACAAGCTTTAAATCCCCATCCATCGAAATTCAAAGGTCTAGATAGACCAGTAGAAAATGTATCTTGGTATGAGGCTGTAGAATTCTGTCTCAGGCTATCAGAAAAAACTGGACGCGACTATCGTTTACCGAGTGAAGCGGAATGGGAATATGCTTGTCGGGCTGGAACTACAACCTCATTCCACTTTGGCGAAACTATTACCTCTGAGTTAGTCAGCTGCACTATGGAACCAAAAAGCAAATTCCGTAAAGAAACAACAAACGTCGGTAGTTTTGAAGTCGCCAACGCCTTTGGATTGTATGATATGCACGGGTTAGTTTGGGAATGGTGTGCTGATTCGTGGCATAACAATTACAACGACGCACCCTTAGATGGAACAGCTTGGGAAGTTGGCGGCGATATAAATCGTCGGGTGCTACGCGGTGGTTCTTGGAGTTTTAGTGCAGAACTGTGTCGCAGTGCTAGCCGTAGCTGGAATGAGTCAGACGGTGGACTGAGGGTTTGTGGCTTTAGAGTAGTATTTTCTATAGAGGAGATTATTTAGTAATTTAATACCAGGCTATATAAATTATGAACAACAAAATTGAGAAAGGTGACATAGTAGTTATAAATAAAAGTGGAAAATATTATCAGCAAGTGGGTGAAGTTAGTGAGGTAGATTACAATATTTTCTTTGTCAAAATAGTCTTAGTAAAGTTAGGTAATCAAGAAGAAACTTTTGAAGAAAAAAATTTACAATTACAAACTAAAAAGCCGAGTCTGCAAGAAGTTATTACATCAATAGATAAAATTTTAGAACAAGTTACTCAGATTCCCCACTTGCCGACACAAGAGAAAGTAGAGTTACCCAACCGTTTGAAATATCTGAAATTAGATATTCCTAAACTAGATAAGCAATTGGTTCAAACAAACTTCGACAGTATAAATAAAATACTCGCAGTAACAAGAGAGGTAGACTCTTCAGCCAGCTTTTGGCAGGAAATAGACCCTAATTTGGAGAAAATAAGCTGGTGGATTAGAACAAGTCTGTGAACTAATAAGTAAATCGGTGAGAATAAATCAGCTTTCTCTAGTTCTCAGCTAGAATCTGCAAATACCTAATTAGACTTATTGCATGAATCAATAAGCTTTCACGCTAAATCCCTCTCCCTAGCTGGCTACGGTGTACACACAGTTGCCTCACAGCGTTTATATCCCCCCTAACCCCCCTTAAAAAAGGGGGAACCAGAGTCAAAGTCCCCCTTTTTGAGGGGGATTTAGGGGGATCTTCAACGATTTTGGGTTTTATACAAAGATGTGTGTACACCGTAGCCCTAGCTGGGGAGAGAGATTTTGAAATTGGCTCCTAAATCATTGGCATTGGACATAATTAAACGTAACTATATTTTTTTACTATTCTATCCTTAGTGCTTTACACCTTATACTTTACGCTTCATTCTGAATAGTAATTTTTATTTATACCTATGTACTTAACTTTGTTTTTGCAACTGTCTGGCTTAAATTTTGTTATTAACTGTACGTTCACATAAACTTAACTTTTGCAAATATTTTTTTAGAGTAAACTTTGACTTTATAGATTAATAAAAGAGGTTTTATTATTTAAAATAAAATTACGAAGATCATCAGAAGTATATATGCATTTTTTTCAGTGTGCAGGAATTCTTGGTTGTACTACAGCAGCTTTCATCTCAATAGCACCCATACAGGTAGAAGCTGCAACTTTTAAAGTGATATCTGGAGTTACCAGCATCGATCGCGATCACGAAGAGATTCTTAGTGGTATTGGGCTAAACTTGACAGGTACTAATCAGACAGTTGCACCAATTCCTAGCAATTATTTAGTTGGCTTCAACATCGACTCGCTTACTAACTTCACGTTCAGTGACGAGGGCGGTTTTACTCCGCTCTCAGGTACAATCGAGCATACTGGTACTGTTACATTCAACAATCAAATTACTGTTGGTGACTTTTCAATCGGTTTTGCGCCAGGACGTACTGTCACAGGTGCCAGCGGACTTGTTTTAAGAGATACATTTTCTTTAAATACAATTTTGTTTGATTTGAGCGCTCCGGGACTTGTGGCATTTGATGGCCACAATTTAACCATCCCCGATGTTCAATTGCTGATTTCTCCAGAGTTTGCTAATGCATTAGGCGACTCTAAATTGACCGGTTTATTTGCTGGAACTGCACGAATTGATGCTCAAGTTGCTGCCGTACCTGAACCTGATAGTGTACTAGCAACTTTGGTAGCAGGTGTGGCTCTTTTAGCAGCTAGGTTTTATACTCAAAAAATTAAATGCACCTGATATTTTGAAGCATAGCCAACCAAAAGTTAGCTCTACAACCAACGTTTAATCCTTTTCAAATCTCGTTCCTAGCCTCCGCTGGAACGAGACAACCCAATTATCAAAAGTGCTGAGTGGGGAATCTCACTTCTTTACTCAGCATAGGCTAAACGTCCCGCTAACGCTCAGTAAAAACGCCCTATGACCAAATACTTTCTGCTCTCATGTTGATGCAATGGCTAACTATATTCCCGCGAACAGCCTCAACGTTGGTACAGAGATTATTAAACTTCTCTGCTTCTGAGATTACTTGTTGTAAGAAGTTTATTTTCTGAGCGCTGCACAGCATATATATAGTGCGGTATTTCGCGCCATAGTGTCTCCTGAACAACCTTGAGTCCGTTCTTTTCAGCTACACGGCGAGAGGGAATGTTTTCTGGGCGAATCAGGGAGATAACACGAGTGCTACCCAGCACGTTAAAAGCGTAGTCTTGACAAGCAGATGCAGCTTCAGTTGCGTAACCCTGCATTTGTTGGTCGCGGCGGACATGATAGCCAATTTCGAGTTCTTGGTATCCCTCGACCTCCTGCCAAATCAGTCCGCAATCGCCGATTACCTCACCTGTCGTCTTGAGAACCATCGCCCACAAGCCGAGTCCGTGCTGTGCGTAGTTGCGGCGATGTCGGTCAATCCATTTTTCCACCATCTCGCGGTCAAAGGGCTTTGGGTAGTAGCGCATTCTGCATCGCCGAGGACAAGCAGTAGCGCGTCCAGGTCAGAAAGCGTCATTTCCCGCAGTAATAGGCGTTGAGTTTCCAATATCATTAGTGAATCCTCGTTTGATTGTCCAGTTTATCTTTGTCTATTACGTAGTAAGCACTGAAGTGCTTATAGTTGAAATGGTTGCAGTCATTTATTTGTTATCCTTTAATGAAATTGTTGGCAAAAATAACTCTAGTAAGATGACTAATAAAATTGCACTTCTTCAAGCTTTTTTAGAGCAAAAAATAATGAGCTAACATGTAATGTTTGCAGCAGAATACCTTTATCAATACCTTCAATGAGCTTTTTTAAAGGCAATAAAATTACATCAATTTCTTCAGTAAGGTCTAACTTTAAATCAGCTACACATTCCACATCTATTGCTAAAAAACAATGGGTTAAATTGGTATGAGTAGCTGGGTTTGGTGATAGTATACCAGTTTCAATAAAATGATTGCTAGTGTAACCAGTCTCTTCCAATAATTCGCGTTTTGCAGCTTCGATTGGTAAAACATCTTCAGTTTCTACAGCACCACTAGGCAATTCTATAATTGTTTGTTTCAGACCGTGGCGATATTGCTTTACTAAAATAATGGACTAGAAGTGATGGGATCGGTTGTCATGTCTACTCCTTGAGCAAAACTTCTCGCACCATCACACTGGCAATAATGAAACATGGGCTGAAACCACCTTCCATCCTTCGGTAAACCTGTACCAAGTCTGGCTTTGTCGTCCGAAACGCTCTACACCATTGATAATCCGGCGAAATTCTAAAGTCACGGTTGCTGCATCCTTCCCAAAGGTTACAACCTTGAGATTCGAGATTTCTCGCTCTATTTTTGGGCTGGGCCGATTCTGGCGAAAGTTACGAATTTCATCGCCACCATAGAGGTTTTCTGTGATTCCAAAGCGCACTACTTCGGGCGCATCCCAAAACAAGCTATCCATCACATCCAAATTGTTATTACAAAGAGCTTCTTCATACTTGAGGTACAAATCAGTTACTTCAGCGACAACAGTAGGGTCATTTATAGTAGTCATTGTTGTTAGCAATTTTTGATGTTATGGCTGATTATGCAGGAAGTATCTCACCGTTGCAAATATACCAAGCGATTAGAAATCGCGCCTACACAAACGAAGTCCGCCTACGCGGACTTAAAGAATTTGAAACCCACGTAGGTGGGTTTTGTCTGTATAGTCGCGAATTCCATGAGACTGTTGGTCAATTCTTGATGGATTTGACCCCTCACTCTTGAGTAGTTCCCAGTTCTTAACCGTGAATAAAAAAGTAGGCAGTCATGCTGAAGGCAACAATCATCACAAATTTCCGAATTAAGTGCGGTTCAAGTTTACGAGCATAATGGGCGCTTAAGTAACCACCAAGAGAGCCACCGACTGCCATCAAAATAGCTTGATGCCAAGCAATCACACCTGCAAAAAGAAATGGAACGATCGCAATACCATTAATACAACTCCCTAAAAATGTCTTGAAAGCATTCATTTTGTGAATACTTTTGATACCTAAAAATGTCAGAGTCGCCAGCATTAAAATCCCTAAACCTGCGCCGAAGAAACCGCCATAGATGGCGATCGCTAGTTGAGCCAGTACTAAATTAAACAACGGTACAGATTCCGGTGATGTGTTCTGGTTTCGACGTTGCAACCACTTTTTGAACGGTTCGCCAAAGGTAAACACAACTGTTGCTAGCAGTAATAGATAGGGAATCAGCTTTTTAAAGACATCTGGCGATGTATACAACAAAGCGATGGAGCCAATCATGCCACCAACTAAACTGACGCCACATAGAAGGAAAAAATCTCGCCGCTCGATGCCCAAATCTTGACGATATGCTCCAGCACTGGCGAGAGCTGCCACCCAAATTGCAGTATTATTGGTGGCGTTAGCTGCGATCGGGGGTACACCCGTAAAGATAAGAGTTGGAAATGTGATAAAACTTCCACCACCGGCTACAGCATTTAAGCCACCTGCAATAAAAGCAGTACTAAATAGAAGTAAGCTATGGAAAAGTGTTAAAGATGGTGGCATTATTTACGAATTATTAATTTGGGAATATCACTTGGAGAATGGGCAATCAAATCAGCACCATGAGCTTTTAATTCCTCTTCAGTTCCATAGCCATAGGTAACGCCAATTGAGGCGATTTGATGGCGTTTGGCTCCGATGATGTCATGTGAGCGATCGCCTACCATCACCACAGTAGAGGGTAAAAGTTTTTCTGTTAATAAAATATGGTGAATTAAGTCACCTTTTATGCTCCGCGTTCCGTCAAGTTCGCTACCATAAACACCATCAAAAAGCAATGATAAGCCAAAAAATTCAATAATCTGTGCCGCATAAATATATGGTTTAGAAGTCGCAACAAAAGTTTTATAACCAGCAAAACGAATAGCTTTTAGAACTTCTGGAATCTGGGGATAAAGGGAATTTTCAAATAATCCAATTGTGCCAAAGCGATGACGATACAGTGAAATCGCCTGTTCAATTACTGTACCATCCAAAGTATTGAGTAATTGCGAAAAGCTATCTTGTAGTGGTGGCCCAATACACCAATTTAATTCATCAGCATTCGGTGGTTTGTAATCGAGTTCAGAGAGCGCATACTGAATACAACCAGTGATGCCAGGTTTCGGATCTGTTAAAGTCCCGTCGAGATCGAAAAGGATAGCGGAGAAAGGCATATCTTAATATTAATTCGTAATTCGTAATTCGTAATTCATAATTTAAAAAGTCAATTTTTATCTATGTTGATAGGTCTGTATTCGACTCAACTGAGAAAAAGTATTCTAAAATTCCCCATACCCAATTCAACGCCTAATTTTGAGCGATTTCATAAAGCCTTCTGCACTAAGTAACGCGATGCCCAATGTGACAATACCAATCCCCACACTCTGAATCACATTTAAAGTTTCGTTAATCGTTATCCATGCCATTAACGCTGTCAATGCTGGACTGCTAGAGCCAATTATGGAAGCGGTAGAAGCGCCAACCATCTGAATCCCCACATTGTTTAGAGTATGTCCGAGAAAGCTGACAAGACCGGAAAATATGCTACCAATCCATAGGGGTGTCCAATCAAGTTGGCCGCTCTTACCTGGCCAGAACAGTAAGCTAATACCAGAGAGCAGTAAAGTGGAGGCAAAACTGATCCAAGTAAAGGGAATTGGATGGAATTTTTCTAAACATTTTTGAGCAATGATGCCATAAAAGGCGTAAACAATCCCAGCGCCAAAACTAGCGAAAATGCCGATCGCAATGGTATGACTGCTGTAGGTAGCAGAAGATTGGGGAATGGTGAGAGCGCTTCCCACTAGAATAATAGCCATTACCAGCCAACGGAACAATGTGGGGCGTTGTCCAAAAAACCTCCATGACAACAGTGCTGTAAATACGGGATAGGTGAAGAAGAGGGTCAAGGCAATGCCTGTGGGAATCAAGCCAATAGCAATGTAGAGTGAGGCAATATACACAAACATCAGCACTCCACAGCCAAGAGCTTGGATTAGAACATCCCTGCGTTCACGTAGTGCGCCGGAGGCATCGCGGGTGAACAAGTCTTGGAGTTCTGTCCAAGCAGATGGATATAGCTTGAATGATAGAGATGCCATGAGTGGAACCACCAGCAGCATTCGCATGAACATCAGCAAGAAGGAATTCTGCAAATCCGGTTTAACGTATCCACCGAGTAAAAATAAACCTAGTACGAGATGTTCTGAAAACAAAACTCGGACAGTAACGTTGTGAAACGTCAAAACAAAGGAGGATAAAAGAACCGTCAGGATGCCCAACACGATAAAAAGTTTCCTTAAAGACGACTTGATTGTATTGTTAAAACCACTGGAATAACAAACCAGATGAAGTTTGAGGAAATCAAAGCCGTCGCTTCAAAAGACGCGATAAATCGCCGTCTCTACAGGGAATCCATCAATTATTGCTATGCCAAGGAACCGACACCCACAGGTTCAGGAGCAGTCTTTGTAGTGAACTGGTTCACCGGACGGGGCAAACCAAGATTTTCGCGTAAAGTACTGCCTTCATACTCAGTACGAAATATTCCTCGGCGTTGCAGTTCGGGAATTACCAAGTCTACAAATTCCTCTAAACCCCCAGGTAGCCACGGTGGCATGATGTTAAATCCATCTGCCCCACCATTAACAAACCAATCTTCTAACTGATCGGCAATGTGTTCTGGTGTTCCGAGAATTGTTCGATGTCCACGCGCTCCTGCAATCCACAAATACAGTTGCCGGATTGTTAAATTTTCTCTGCGAGCAAGGTCGGTAATCAGCTGCAAGCGACTTTTGCCACCATTGGTATCAGGCAAATCCGGCAGGGGCCCATCTAGGGGATATTTAGACAAATCATGGCCACCCACTAGCCCAGAAAGCAGCCCTAATCCAACCAAGGGATGGATCAACTCCTGAAGTTGCTCATATTTATCCTTCGCTTCTTGCTCAGTCTTACCAATTACCGGGAATACTCCTGGCATGATTTTGAGATGGTCAGGGGAACGTCCGTATTTAGCCAATCTCCCCTTGACGCTGGTGTAGAAGGCTTGAGCTTCTGCCAATGTTTGTTGTGCAGTGAAAATCACCTCTGCTGTTTGGGCAGCTAAATCCTGTCCAGCCTCGGAAGATCCAGCTTGTACGATTACTGGATATCCCTGTGGTGGACGCGCCACATTGAGCGGGCCGCGCATTCACAGAGATTGTCTAGCTGGTATTTGATTTTTACGCGAGTCCTTATTACGCAGTCACCGCCTGACGACGGTTGTACTCAGAAGCATCTCCTTTGATCGCCTCACTTTGTTTACCATCGATGCCCACTGGGAGATCGCCGACAATTGTCACGCGTTGAACGTGGCGGGACTGGTCGCCGTAATCTGCGATCGCATAATGTTGAGTAGCCCGATTATCCCAAAAGGCTACGTCACCAACTTGCCAACGCCACCGGACTGTGTTCTCAGGACGTGTGATATATGCTTGCAACAGCCGCAGAATGTCATCTGATTCAGTTGTTGATAAGCCACGGAACTGACGCACAAATCCGCCGATGAATAGCCCCCGCTCCCCAGATTCGGGATGGACGCGTACAACTGGGTGCAGAGTCTCGTATACAGTCGAGGTGAAGACAGCCCGGTAAGCCTTGGCATTTTCAGGTAGGTCGAATCCAGTTGCATAATCGAAGGCATTGCTATGTACTGCCCAAAGTTCGTCTGCCAGATTACGCAGATGAGTAGGTAAATCTTGGTAAGCAGTCACGGAGTTTGCCCAGATTGTATCGCCACCAGTTGGCGGAATATCAAGCGCTCGTAAGATAGAACCGAGAGGAGGACGGTCTACAAATGTTACATCTGTATGCCAGGTATTGGCGCGGGAAGTGGTACGGCCATAGTTCAAATCTAAGACTTCTGGATTTTCTGGCAGCGATGGTACGGTAGGGTGGGCTGTAGTGACTTCACCAAAACGACGAGCGAAAGCAACCTGTCCATCAGCATCAAGCTGTTGCTGACCGCGGAAAAAGATGACTTTGTATTTAACTAAAGTCTTGCGAATATCACTGATGATGTTATCGCTGAGTTTAGAACTCAGATTAACACCAATAATTTCAGCACCGATACGCCCTGCAACTGGTTTGATATCAAAGTATTGAGAACCCATGTTTTTATCTCCAAGAAGTTTATTTTTTGACAAATTGTAGAGACGCGATTCATCGCGTCTGATTCATCGCGTCTGCTAAATACCAGGGGTAGATCCGCCATCAACGATAATCTCTGTTCCTGTAATCGATGCAGCAAGATCGGACACCAAAAATAGCGCCAACGCGGCAATTTCTTCTGGCTGGGCGATTCTTTTTAAAGGAATACTTTGGATATTTTGTGCCTTCACTTGCTCAACGGTGATGCCTTGCGCTTGGGCATTTTGCCGAGCTAAAGTCTCAGCACGCTCAGTAGCTGTAGCACCAGGGGAGATAGCGTTAATGCGAATCTTGTACTCGGCTAGCTCTTTAGAAATGCCCTTTGTGAAGTTCAGCAAAGCAGCATTGCTTGTACCACCAGCTAGGAAGTTAGGACGAGGTGTCCGTCCTGCACCACCAACTATATTGACAATCCGCCCATCACCGCGACTTTTTTGATGGGGAACGACGGCTCTAACTAGGCGGATATAGCCCAATAATTTTAAGTTCCAAGCATCCAAAAATAAATCATCAGTGGATTCTAGGAAAGACCCAGCACGGGCTGATCCGGCATTGTTAATCAAAATATCAATCTGATTAAATTGGGCTAATGTTGTGGAGACAACTTTCTCTACATCCTCTGCTTTAGTTAAATCAGCGCTGATGGCAATAACTTTAGCGCCAGAAGTTGGTAGAGATTGGATGGCAGCTACTGCATTTTCTAGTCTTTCTTGATTGCGGGCTGCGATTGCAACATTCACACCCTCACTATAAAGTGCTTTGGCGGTAGCTAAACCAATTCCCGCACTTCCTCCTGTAACGATCGCTGTTTTACCTGATAGTTTTAGTTCTAAACTCATACAAACTTACCCTCAAAAATGTAAGTAATTTAATTGCGAACCAATAATATTGCTGATTGAGAGCCTGTATTGTGAATATCCAAGATGGCTTGATTTTCTTCACAAGTGCAGCCCAGAAGTATTTTGATTTCTGTATCTCGTTTTTCCAAGTCAACACTACAAATGACGGCGGTGACTTTTTGACTAGATAAACTACCTATCCAGACATCAATATTGGCTCCATCTCCAGAGCGAGTATTTTCCAAGTATCCATAGTCCAACGGATACACAAAGGATGGATAACGTGGATGTGATGTCCCTTTTGGGCGATCTATCTTGAGATTACTAAGGGCTACAAGCCGATCTAGTTTGAACCAGAAGTCAGTACTATCCCTCATACCATCTGCGATCGCTCAATTTGAAATGTGCAACACAGCTTTGCCAGGAAAACGCCTATCGAGTAGTTGTTGGGCCACGTCAGCTATTTCTGTCCAAGAAGCTTCTAAATCAATGTGAGGATGCAACTGGCCTGCTTCTACTAGACTCAAAAGCCGTTTTAGACCGACTGCTGCTGATTCAAATCTCAATTCATCGAACAGACGTAAACCATACAGGCTGACGCTACCAGTCCCAAAAAATTGAGCCGCGTTGAATGTCACTTCAGCTCCCCCAGAGACTCCATACAGCACAGTTTTCCCATCCTGTGCCAGTAAGCTAAGGGCTATCCCCAAAGTCTTACCACCCACTGACTCTACAATTAGGTCATAAGGGCCGTACTCGCTACCGGGTGACAGGTCTTCACCAATCACCACCGATTGCGCTCCTGCTTCTCTAACTAGAGTTTCATACCCAGCTTGACGAATATGTGCCACAACTTGCGCTCCTGACAGTTGCGCCAATTGGATAGCGAAGTAACCAACGCCTCCTGATGCGCCTGTAACCAGAACTGACCGACCCAAAAGTGAACCACCTTTTAACACTGCATGGTATGCAGTTAAACCTGCTACAGGTAGTGTGGCGGCTTGAGCAAAAGATACCGATGGCGGCACTACTGCTAAGGCGTTAGTAGGAACAGACACGAGTTCTGCCCAAGCACCGGCACGGCGCAAGCCAACTACACGCGCCCCTTGGGGAGGCCCCGAACCATCGGCGGCAGGGATTTCCACTACACCTGCTAAGTCCCAACCAGGCTGCCAACCAGCCTCAGCAGTCGTTGAACGTTTTACCTCTCCCCGATTGAGGGAAATTGCCGCTACCCGCACTAGAGCTTCATCTGGGGCAGGCTTGGGTGCAGTCACTTCACTCAGTGCCAAACGCCCCGGCACATTGGGATCGACAATCACAGCACGTATTTTGCTCATAAGGTTGCCCTCGCTTAGAGATTAATTTCTAGTTCGTTGGTTCGCAATGTTATACCTGCAATAAACAATCTCGATAGATTAGCTATTTTTTCTTAACTCCAAATCTATGCAACTAGGTTAACGAGATTTAAAAACAACGGTATCTTGATAAGATTACAGTATTTTATGGTTTGTAAAAAGAAAACTATCACAGACAGCCAGAAGAATCAAGCACCTTGTGAATAAATTCGCCGTTGACACTTGCACTGTAGTCAAACCAAATGGCGTCCGTATCGTTCGGCGTTCTTTTTATAATTTCTCAATTTGACTCCAAACAGTAGACCTCTTGCAAAAGTCCCTAACACCCCACCCCCAACTTCTCCCCGCTCTTCAGGCTACGGTGTATACACAAGTCTTCTAGAGTTGCGCCACAGGCTTTTGATCCCC
>NZ_CAWUDN010000118.1:0-23927 GCF_963920915.1 Nostoc sp. PCC 9305 | reverse complement strand
TGATTGAATTCGGGCAGTCGTTGATTGAATTCGGGCAGTCGTTGATTGAATTCGGACAGTCGTTAATTGAATTCGGACAGTCGTTGATTGAATTTGGGCAACCTCCAAGAATTTATATAAAGCTGTTCAATATTTTTGTAATAAACAAATTAATCTATACTGAATAATGCGGGTGTAAAGTAACCCTAATTCTGTCTATCTTAGTGCTGTACAGGTAAAATTGCTGGCAAAGATTTCTCTTTACTCTGTGGACTCTGCGCCTCTGCGGTGAAATAAATTATTTTTTAACCACAGAGGCACAGAGAGCGCAGAGAGAAAAGCAAAGATTTTATAAGTTACTTGATGTTATTAGAAGTGACAAAATTGGCATAACTTAATTCGTTAACGCGATTCCAATTAAAAATCTGCTGGCGAAAGGCTTTCCACTGTTCGTAAACTTGCTTAAAAGCCGCATCTTTACTGGCATTTTCTTCAAATAACTCAAAGGAGATTTTCTGGGCTGCTTGCAGAATCTCCTGGCTGTATGGAACTAGTTTTGTACCACCAGCCAGTAACCGCGTCAGCGCTTGCCCATTTAAAGAATCGTATTGACTCAGCATATTCAAATTGGCTTCAAAACTCGCTGTCTTCAAAATCTGTTGATATTCTTTGGGTAGGCGATTCCAGGCGGTGAGGTTCACTAACACATCCAATGTTGGCCCTGGTTCCCACCAACCAGGATAATAGTAGAATTGCGCGGCTTTATTTAAACCGAGTTTTTCGTCATCGTAAGGGCCTACCCACTCAGCAGCATCAATTGCTCCCCTATCCAATGCTAAATAAACTTCGCCTCCAGGTAATACTTGCACGTTTACCCCTAAACGGGACATGACTTCGCCACCTAATCCGGGAATTCGCATTTTCAAACCTTTGAGGTCAGAAATAGACTTGATTTCTTTTTTGAACCATCCCCCCATCTGTGCGCCGGTACTACCTGCGGGAAAACTAATCACATTAAAGTTGGTATAAATTTTGTGTATGGCTTCTAATCCACCACCGTTATAAAGCCAAGCATTCTGCTGTTGGGCATTTAAACCAAAGGGTACGGAGGTGGCGAAGGCTAATGCTGAACTTTTGCCGATGTAATAGTAGCTAGATGTGTGACCGCATTCAACTGTCCCGGCTTGCACGGCATCGAGTACTTGCAATCCTGGTACTAACTCTCCAGCAGCAAAGGGCGTAATTTGGAAACGTCCATTGGTCATTTCTTCAACTCGCCGGGAAACTGTTTGAGCGCCGATAAAAGTACCCAAAGATTTGGGCCAGCTAGTTGCCATCCGCCAACGGATATTCGGCAATCCTGCTTGCACGCTAGGGGATTTACCAGCTTGGCTACAAGAAACTAGAGTAGCAGCAGTTGCAGTGGCGATCGCAGCTGTGTTAAAAACCTCTCGGCGTTTCATAATTGTTCGTGATTTAAATTGCGGAAAATTTTGCCTGATAGAGAATATTTATCAGGTTTTTGGCAATTTTTTAGTTTTGGGTACTAAATTAAACACGATAGGGACGCACACTTATGCGTCCCTATCGTGTAATCAAGTTTTAGATGCTGAAACTTTAGCTTGTTATTACCGCCAATGTTGGGGTATTTTCAAGTTTTCCGGTAGGATGGTTGTGCGATCGCCAATTGCCTGTTCAATCTGGTGTGATTCTACATTTTCCGAGCCACTCAAGTTAGCTCCACAAAGGTTAGCTTCTTCGAGATTAGCTTCTTGGAGGTTAGCTGTACTCAGTAATGCACTGTCTAGATTAGCGCCAGCCAGTTTTGCTCTTTGCAAGTTACTGCCAATTAGGTTTGTATCTTGGAGATTGCTACCCTCGAAGTTGACTTCTTCTAAATTGGCATCACAAAGGATTGCTCCTTCCAAGTTGGCATCACACAGAACTGCTCCTGTTAAGTTGGCATCACACAGAACTGTGCCTTCCAAGTTGGCATCGTAAAGGATTGCTTGGGAAAGGTTCGCTTTTCTAAGAACTGCGCCTTGAAGATTGGCTTCTGGGAGGATTGCTTTTTGCAGGTTGGCTTCATAGAGGATTGAGCCACAAAGACAGGTAACAGATAAGTCTGCTTCCGAGAGGTTTACTCTGGTAAAATTGACCCATTGCAAGTTAGCCCCGACGAAAATTGCTTTAGAGAGGTTAGCTTCCGTTAAGTCTGCATTACAGAGGTCTGTATTGCGTAAATCGAGTTTCTGATTGACTGGATCTTTAGATGAATCGCGTCTGCCAATGACAGTTAAGGCTGTTTGAATATCTGTAGGAAGTTTTGATGATTGCAGCGATTCATCCTCATATTCCCTATTCACTGGGGCATTCTCACGGATAAAAGCAGCGAGGATTTCCATGATTGTCCAATGATCTTTCGGAGAATCTTTGGCAATTCGTTCTAAAGCATAAATTGCGGCAAATCGCGTTTCAATCTTTTCATTTCCCAGTTGTTCAATTGCTTTAGAAAAGCGTTCAGAAACAATTTCTTGTGGAGTTAGTTGTGTCTGATTGATACAATTTATGATATTGTTATCCCAAGGTAGTGTTCCAGCTAAGAGTTGTGTTAGCAAGCTGTGATTCTCATCCAGAGAGAGTTTTGAGGTATAGTAACCATTCAGAATTAATGCCAATCCCCCAATAATTATGGCAATCGTTGTTAATGCTTGAGTGATGTATTCAATTTTTTCTTGATTTGAAAATCCTTGAATATTTTCAAAAAATAATATAATTAGAGTGAATGATAAAATAAATATAACTGAGACAAATGCCAACAAGGTCGTGAGTCCATTGGTCTTTATGAAAGACATGTCATAAGTCTTCATATCCGACTCCTTACGGAAGTAAATTTAGGTTGATTCTAAGAGTATCCGTAAAGTTATGATAGAGTACAAACACGGATAAAATTGGCGAACCTTTAAATCCACTATATAAAAATTATCTATATAACAATCCTGAATCATTTGTGAGGAACAAGACCATTGACTTTCTAGAGAAGCCAGGGTTCTGATTATTCACGAATGATTAGATATCTGATGAAATTAAATATGCTGTATCCAGAAACCTTATAGAGACTTAGTACTGCTACATCTCGACACTCTTTTTCACTCAGATTTATTTGATAAAATTTTCAGGTATTTAGTCCACGATCCAGACAGGGAATGAAAAGTAGTGTAGTTCAATTACTTGAAAAGTAATGTCAATAAGGGTGAGATAAATTTTTGACAAGAGAATAAACTTTTTATATCAACACGCTGTTAGGGCACAACATTTTTCTGGATTAACCGGAGTATTCCAGGCAATTAAAAAGACCATATTACCTGTGAACAATAGTTTAAAATTTGTAACATTCAGCCAGTTCATCTTATTACTCAGGTTGATAACAAACCCTAAGTAGATTGGACTAAGTTAGAAATCGCCACGAGCAATTCTTCTGGTGCTACAGGTTTAACAATGTGCTGTTGAAATCCTGCTCTTAGTGCGTATTGCTGATTTATTTCGCCTGCATAAGCAGTCAAAGCGATCGCAGGTATCTTTTTTCCCCCGACTTTTGCTTCCAGAGTCCGCACCTGTTGCATCAACATATAGCCGTTCATTTCTGGCATCCCAATATCGCTGAGTAAGATATCTGGCTTTGACTGGGTTAGCGCTTGTAATGCTTCATATCCTGATGCTACTGCGGTAACGATCGCACCAAATTGTTCCAGCACAAAGCTGAAAAAGTCGCGGGTATCATCATTGTCATCCACAACCAGCACTTGTAAACCCATGAGGGGAGAGGAGGAAAAAACGGCAGTTGAGGAATCAGTATTTGTGCCATCCTCGATCGTTGCACCATTCTCGATCAGCGGCAATCTAACAGTGAAGATCGCTCCTTTGTCCTCGCCAAGACTTTCAGCCCAAATCCTTCCGCCGTGCATCTCAATCAAGTGACGAGCGATCGCTAAACCTAACCCCAATCCACCAAACCTTCTAGTTGTTGTACTGTCACCCTGACGGAAATAATCAAATACATGAGGTAGAAAATCAGGATCAATGCCCTTACCTGTATCGCTGACGGTAATCTGCGCTTGAGCGTCGATGCGCTCCAATCGCACATTTACTTTTCCTTTAGTCTCAGTAAACTTGACGGCATTCGATAAAAGATTCCAGAAAACTTGCTGTAAGCGGGCTGGATCGCCCAAAACTTTCCCCACATTTGGATCGAGCTTCGTCTCAATGTCAATAGTTTTAGCCTCTGCTGCTAAATGCACTGTTTCCATTGCGGCTTCAATGGTAGATACCAGATCCACTGGGATCGTGTTGAGGCTGAGTTTGCCTTGGAGGATGCGAGAAACATCTAGTAAATCTTCAATTAGTTGAGCTTGTAATTTGGCATTGCGCTCAATAGTTTTCAGGGCTTTGTTGAGCGATTCTTCATCAAATTTCCGGCTCTGCAATAGTTTTGCCCAACCGAGAATCGGATTCAAGGGCGATCGCAATTCATGGGAAAGTACCGCCAAAAACTCATCTTTGATACGGTTAGCAGCCTCAGCTTCCGCCCTAGCTATTTGCTCTAGTTGCAAAAGGCGATCGCGTTCTGATTCGCTGCGTTTGCGATCGGTGATATCAGTTAGCATAGCGATCGCACCCAAGCACTCACCTTGTTCATTCAAAATCGCTCTGGCAGAAATCAGTGTCCAGATGTACGAACCATCCTGGCAAAGCAATCGCCCTTCTTTGAGATCGCTCTCTTCTCCTTTGAACCACTCCAGTTTTGCTTCATCTGCGATATCATCAGCCAGATCCATAAAATCAAATATAGAACGACCGAGTATTTCTGCTGCCGGATAACCCAACATCTGAGATATCCGCTGATTCACAAACTCTGTTCGGGTTTCGGAGTCAATCATCCAGATTCCCTCATAAGAGGTATCAACAATTCGGCGATACTTGGCTTCACTCTTTTGTAAAGATTCCTCTGCTTGCTTGCGCTTACGCCGCTCCTTAGCTTCCCGCAATGCGCGTTGCACCGAGGGAACTAACCGCCCTAGTCGTTGCTTTAATACATAATCGGTTGCACCGTTCTTCAAAGCTTCGATCGCTAATTCTTCACCCAGCACGGCAGAGACAAAGATAAAAGGAATCTCAGGACAACGATTGCGGGCAATTTCCAAGGCAGAAATTCCATCAAAAGAGGGCAAGGCATAATCGGCAAGAATTAAATCGAAAGCCTCTGTTTCCAAAGCCGCTAGGAAATCAGCACCGGTTTCGACTCGGATCAGTTCGCAATTAATTCCCCCTTCGGCTAATATCATTTGGGCAAGCTCTGTATCTAACAGGCTATCTTCCAAAAGGAGGAAACGCAGAACATTCATCAGTTGCTCTCCTTTTGAGGATGAGGTGCTGGCGGTAAAGCACCAACCGGAGGCTGATTGATCACTGCCCAAAATAGGCCGACACCTTTAATAGAATCGACAAAATCATGGTAATCTACTGGTTTGACAACATAAGCATTCACCCCTAACTCGTAGCAGCGAACTAGGTCAGGTTCCTCGCGGGAAGAAGTCAGTACCACAATTGGAATTACTCGCATTACTGGGTCAGATTTGAGTTGCGCCAGCACTTCTAAGCCATCGATTTTAGGCAGTTTCAAATCGAGCAATACCACAACAGGATACCCCTCCATTCGCAACCGGAATAACCCCCGGCGATAAAGATAATCTAGTGCTTCTTCGCCATCACGTACTACCACTACTTCATTGGCGAGATGGTTTTCTGACAAAGCGGCTAAGATTAACTCTGCATCGTTGGCACTGTCTTCAATTAGCAGGATTCGCTTCAGTTCTTTCATTCACTCTCCTTTTTGGACAATTTAGGCAGCGAGAAATAAAAGGTGGCGCCACTGTCAACTACAGCCTCTGCCCAAACTCGACCATTATGCCGATGAATAATGCGTTGCACGTTTGCCAATCCAACACCAGTGCCTTCAAATTGTGGGTCGCTATGCAGACGTTGAAATACTCCGAATAGCTTGTGTACATATTGCATATTAAAGCCTACGCCGTTATCTTCTACAAAAAAGACAACTTCGTTTTCATTGTCAATACTGCCAACAGTAATTTCTGCTGGGTTTTGAGTCTGGGTATATTTTACGGCATTGCCCATCAGGTTACGAAGCACCAGTCGCAGCATGGAGGGATCGCCCTGCGCTTCTGGCAGTGGCTCTATGTGCCAATGGATTGTCCGTCCTGGGGTTTCTGCAATTAAATCGCGTTTTACCTCATATACCAATTCTTCCATATTGAGGTTGATGTAGCGCATTTCGGTGCGCCCCATCCGAGAAAATGTCAGCAATTCATCGATCAGTATTCCTGCCTGTTTGGCAGTTTCGGCAATTATTTTCAAATAGCGCTGACTTGTTTGATCTAAGCTTGTTGAGCTATGCCGTTTCTGAAGTAATTCGATAAATCCGGCGATGTGGCGCAGTGGTGCGCGCAAGTCGTGAGAGATTGAGTAGGAAAAAGATTCGAGTTCTTTATTGGCGGCTTCGAGTTGGGCAGTGCGCTCTTGAATTCGTTGCTCTAGCATTTCATTGAGTTGTTGCAAGGCGGCTTCGGCAACCTTGCGATCGTGAATGTCGCTGGCGATGCCCACCCATTTGATAATCTGTCCGCTTTGATCTCGAAATGGTAAACCCCGGACAATATGCCAACGATAGCTACCATCAGAAACTTGACGGAAGCGAATTTCTATTTCGTAGTTGGTCGCGTTAGCAACAGCCTGCATCGAACTTTTTAAAACGCGATCGCGATCATCGGGGTGAATGGCATAAATCCAGCCATAGCCAGTAGTCTGCTCCATTGTCAGTCCGGTATAGTCTAACCAGTATTGATTGCAATAGGTAATACCACCATCGCGTAGGCGTAGCCCGTCGTAGACATCGCCCATCCAAATGGCCTGTGGTGAGACTTCCGTTAAAATTCGGTATCGCTCTTCACTGTCACGTAGGGCTTTTTCTGCTAAGTTGCGATCGTGGATATCAACACAAGAGCCGATATAGCCGAGAAACTCCCCTGTTGATGCAAACCGAGGTACACCAGTATCAAAAACCCAATGGTATTCGCCATTAAAGCGTCTGAGGCGGTATTCCATTTGAAAATTTTGTCGGGCATCAAAAGCATGGGTGTATGTATCTAAGCAACGCTGAAAATCATCAGGATGAACGCCTTCAGTCCACCCATTACCCATCTCTGACTCCAGAGTCCGCCCGGTAAAATCTAGCCAGGGTTTATTAAAGTAGTTACAAAGTTTGTCAGTACCAGACATCCAAATCAGTACGGGAGCGGTGTCTGCCATTTGACGAAAGCGTAATTCACTTTCGCGCAACGCAACTTCTGCCCGATCGCGATCGCGTAGCGCAGCTTGCTGCTCGCTAATATCGGTGACTAACGCCACATACCCTTCAACGATTCCCTGTTTATTAAATTGGGGAACGTAAATGGCACTAATGTAACGTGTCCCACCATCTTTATAAGGAACTTCACTTTCAAAAGTAACCTCCACTCCTGCTAGTACTTGTTCCACATAAGGACGAAGCACTTCATAAGCGGATTCACCCAATACTTCCCAAAGATGCTTCCCATAAACTTCTACCGTCGAATGCCCAAACCAATCTTCATATGCTCGGTTATTGAAGCGGTAGCGTTGTTCTGAATCTACAAAGGTAATCAGAACTGGCAATGTATCTGTAATTAAACGAAGTTCTGTTTCTCGTTGGCGCAGTGCTTCTTCTATGAGCTTACGGTTGGTGATATCGCGCCAGCAATCTATGGCACCAATAATCTCACCTTGAGAATCGCGAATTGGGACGACATTGGCGATCGCTGTAATTGTAGTACCATCTGGACGTTCAATGATGTATTCTTCATCGCAGATCGTTTCTCCATAGCGCGTAGCACGGTATAAAGGTAGTTGCTCTAAGGTAAGGGGCGTTACACCATCAGCCAAGAACAGATCGTAGAGCTGAATATAAGATTCAGAAGACATACCAACGAGAGGTTCACTCGGTTTCCCCAAAAGTTTTTGCGCGAGTTTGCTGTTAGCGATGATTGGGAAATCAGGGGGGCCGCCAGCGATCGTAATTCCCTCTGGGACGTGTTCTAGCAGCATTTGTAAAATGCTTTGGGCAACTTCTGCTTGGCGGGCGCGATGCTGGGCTTCTGCTTGGGCTTGTTTGCGTTCGCTTAAGTCAAGAACAAAACCAATGATTGTTCGATCTCCGTGTTTAGCAAAGCCAATTAGAACGGAAACTAGAGAGCCGTCTTTGCGGATGTATTCCTGTTCAAAGGGCTTACAACTCCCAGTAATTGTCAGTTCTTGAATCCCTCGTTCGCTCACCTCAATATATTCGAGTGGAACAATCTCCCCCCAGCGGATTCGACTAGAGCGCAAATCCTCGCGGGTATAATTGAGCATTTTTAGAAAGGCATCATTGGCTTCAATGATTAAGCCGTTGAGGTCGGCCACAATCATCCCAATAATATTAGACTCGGTTAAGCGACCAAACCGGGCCTCGCTTTCGCGTAATGACTTCAGGTTCGCCTCAGCTTGCCGTTGGGCTGTGCGGCGTGATTCGTTAAGCCAGCTAATTAACCCTGCTGTCAGCATGAACACTACCAAGGGAACTACAATATTTGGATTTGTAATGTTCTGCGGATGGAGTGGCTTAAAAAAGAAGTAATTAACTGCAAAAGTAGACAAAAGAGTTGCAAGTAACCCTGGCCCTAAGCCCCCGTACCAGGCACTCACCATCACCGCACCAAAAAACAGCGCCCCAGGCGTTGAAGTAAGATATGGATTGAGTAGTAGGGTTGCCCGCAGTGCTAAGGCAACGGATAGGAAGGCAACACCATAGTGCAGGAGTTTCTCCCGGCTGAATGCGCCCTTGTCTCTATTGCCAGAAAAGATGTTTTGGGATTCAGATGTCCTCGCCTTACGACTCATAACCCTACTCTGCTTCTGGAAAATACTGATTTAGCAGTCTTTTGCCGGGTTCACCCATCTTCCGTAACATTTCTTCTATTAGTTTTAGCGCTATCCGTGAAGGGACTGTATGCCCATTCTCCCAACGGTTGACTGTTTTGAAAGAAACTCCTACTTTAGCAGCAAACTGTTTCTGAGAAAGATTGAGCTGCTGACGAAGTTCCCGAATTAAATCTAAAATTTCCAGCCGCGTTGTTACAGACATCTCTGTATTTTATCCCCATAGGATAATTGGCGTAGGACAGATGTCCTCTTTATTATCCCTTATTTAGAGAATATTTTAAAATTTTAGGCACTTGTTGATCCCCCCAACCCCCCTTAAAAAAGCTACGGTGTACACACAAGTCTTAAAATTCCACCTAACACTTGGTTTAGTTGCTCTAGCCCCCAAATTATGGGGAGAAATGGAGTTTCAAGTCCCCCAAATTTAGTTATTTATGAGGCTGGAATATCTGAAACCTATGCGGGTAATACTTGTGTGTACACCGTAGCCAATACATCGGGGGGATTAAGGGACAATATTGCACAACTTCGTTGATGAATTGACTGCGATCGCTTACCCTTTTAGTGCCCTTTTAGTATTTAAGCATTTGCGCCCAGAATAGAAGAGTCATAGTGCTGTAGTAAATCTTCTGGATCGTTGTAAATTGCGATCGCTTGCGACAGTTGTTCATCGCTAAAGCCACCGCAGCGTAAACCAATCACACCTACTCCGGCTTTGCCCGCAGACTCAATATCGTAGGGCGAATCTCCTAGCATCACTACTTTTTCAGGTGTCATTTTCCCTTTGTTCAAGGCAGCTTCTACAATGTCAGGAGCAGGTTTAGATGCTTCGGCATCATCGGATGTAGTTACTTCCGTTAGTAAATCATCTACTTGGGCAATTTTGAGCATAGTATCTAGTTCTTCAGAACTGGCTGAACTAGCGACAACCAGATGCAATCCCGATTTTTGCATCTTTAATATTAAGTTTCTGCTACCATTGGCAGCAGTGATTTGCGGTATATATTTGTCAAATAATAGTTTTTTGCGGAGTTGAGCGATCGCTTTGCCAGTTCCTTCTTCACCATTTAATTCTGGCACTACTTTGGGAATCAGTTGATCTCCACCCATGCCCATGAGTGGTCTAACTTTTTCAAATGGCACTTCCAAATCATAAGCTGCAAATGCCTCTACCCAAGAATTTGCATGAACATCATTACTTATAACCAGTGTGCCATCAATATCTAAAATCACCCCTTCTAATGCCATGAAAAACCTCGGCTGACGTTTTGTTTCATAGCTGATGATGGCATGGCAAATCAGTTTACTTCATCATCCCATGAGAGGAGAAGGGGGTTAGAGAAGAGATGGCGATCGCCTGAGATAATTCCAGAGGGTGCGTAGACGCATACTCCTACGGAGAAGCAAGCTACGTGCAGCGTCTTGTAGAGAAGCGGCTTGTCGCCAGACATCGCCTCAAAGCTTCACTAGGCCAAGGCTGATTTGAATTGCTCGATCTACCTGTGCGATCGTTTCTGGGCGCAGACTTCCCAAACATTTAATTAGCCTTTGCTTGTCAATTGAGCGAATCTGATTGAGAAGTACAACCGAATCATCCTCTAAACCGCCTTCTAGTACTCTAATCAGCACTTCAGTGGGACACAAAGGTTCTGCAAACTTTGAGGTGATGGCAGCTACAACCGCGATCGGACTATGTTCGTTAGAAACATCATTTTGCAAGATTAAAGCTGGGCGTGTTTTTTTATTTCTGCACCAATATTTGGATCGAAATTGACTAAGTATACTTCACCACGTTTGGGGTAATTTACTTTTCGTTTCTGTGGCACAATTCTTCTTCCAAGTCAAACCACTCTTCTACTAAACCCAAATCACGTTCTGCGCGTTGGATAGCTCCCTCTTTTAATTGTTCTCTAAGATTGATTAAGGCTTTCTGAGTAATATAATATTGCACAGCTTCGTTAATGAATCTACTGCGATCGCCTTTTTCAATGACTCGATCGATTAGTTCAATTGTCTCATCTGGCAAGGTGATGTTAATCCGGCGACGCATAATTTTTCGTTTTGTTTTGCCTATCAACTTTCTTATACACATTTAAAGTGTGTATAGTTGTGTTGAAAGAGCGTAGTTTACAGTCGTAGGCATCGCTTGAGATAATTCCAGAAAGTGCGATCGCCTGCGTCAGTTCTAGCCCACCCTAACCCTCCCCGTATGTATTGGGGAGGCAACTAGATTTCCTGTTTCCCCCCCAATGCATCGGGGGGTAATTTCACTTGTGTAACACGGTAGCCGATGCCTTGGAGAAGGGTTGGAGGTGAGGTTTTGAGACGTACCTTTGCAAAGGTTTCATTGATCGATCAACTGCGATCGCGGATAACTTGAAATATCTAATTACTGCCAACCATCTACTTAATATCATCGCAGAGATGCTTGTCGCTCTCATTCAAATTCGGGTTATTCTGCAAATAATCATGCAGCCAATTGCAACCCCGCACCAACAGTTGGTCTAAATTCTCCACAGACCACAACCGCGCTGTGTTGTCAGATGATGCCGTGGCAATGATTTTACCGTCCGGGCTGAAACTCACACTATTGACACTGCCTCTGCCTTGATAACTTTTGAATTCTTGCATCATTTGCCGCCCATGTAGTATGTTGTGCTTCTTGACGTGCTGCTTCTTGACGTCCTTCTTGACGTCCTTTTTCTAGTTGTCGACTTGCTACTTCTAGTTGTCGACGTACTTCTTCTAGTTGTTGACCTGCTTTTTGACCTTCTGCTTTTACTGCTTTTGTTACTTTCGTTTCTTTTGCAAGTCTTGCTTGTATTTGGTTGAGAGTGGTTTGGGCTTGTTTAGCTCGAGATTCTGCTTGCTGTTTTTTTGTCACTGCTTGTTGTGATTTTACTTCAGCAGTTTTTCTTTTTTCGTTTGCCGTTTTAATTATTTCCTGAGCTTGGGCATTTTTCTCTTGTAATTCTGAGGCTTTCTGATTTACCTCTGCCAAGTTTGCTTCAGCAGCCAGGAAATTTTGGTTTGCCTGTTGAGTTTTTTGTTGTGCGAATTTTAATTTTACTTCTGCGGCTTGCAGATCATTCTGCGCTTCTTGCAACTTCTGCTTTGCCTGTTGCTTTTGACTATCAGTATCTTTAACCACTTGAATTTGACTCAATGCGTATCTTGATGATATACCTGCCAATAATAATAGACATACCGCTAAACCAGAACTCACCATCAACTGCATCCGCCCTCGGCGAATTTGTCGCTTGGCTTCTTTTTGAGCATTAACTAATATCTGCTTTGCATCTTGTTCAAGCTTCAGGTTCTCTTCTGCTTGCAGGCGTTGTTCTCGCTCTCTAGCAAGTTCTGCTAATATTTCATTACCCTGTTGCTGACGGATGAACGACACAAGGTAATCATGCACCAGTTGATAACGGTCAGCCGGCGATTCTGGTAACAGCAACACTAACCTCGATGCCACAAAAATTTCTAACACCAAATCTAGTTTATCGGCTTCTGCTGGCAAATCTGTGGCTAACTCAGCACGAGTCTTCAGGGGACGAGTACCATTTTCATCTGTGAGTAAATATAAAACCAGTCGAGCAACCTGTTCATTCTCTGCGCCACAATCTTGGATGACTTCTTCTAAAAACCGCTCAACCAGTTTTTCTTTCGTACCAAACTGACGATACTTATCTAAAGTTGTAATGTTCTCAGTTTGCAATTGCGTCCCCACAATTTGTAACTCAATTGGGCGTACCTCCCCTAATTCGCCTGCTAAATCTCTCACTAATTGTTCAATCAGTGCAGGCTCTAGATAAAAGTGAGAGCGTTCTGTTAAACTCTGCACCACAGCCATCGCATCATCTGGCGAAAAGTTACCCAAATAAGAACGAATATTTTTATCGAGAATATTATTATTAATTGCACCTAAACTAAACAGACGTTCTAACTCTAATAAATAATGTAAATAATCTTCCCGCAAAGACAAAATTATCTTGACAAAAGGAATATCTAGACAAACTCGCAACAACTCATAAAATGCTCGTCGTTGACCTTGGTCTGGATAAACGAAGAAAAACTCCTCAAACTGATCAAACATTAAAACCGTCAACAAATTCCGGTCAGCATTTCTCCGCAATTGTTCTAAAATAGTTGCTGATGAATCAAGATTAACAGATAATTGATTACCTCTGACTTCCTCAAAAGCCTGAGCCAAACTCTGCCCCAACATCCCTACCCAATCTGTATAAACTCGCAACAAAATAGGTAAAGCATCTCGCTCACCAATTGCTTGCTGTTGCAACGCAGGAATTAATCCACCCTGTAAAATTGAGCTTTTCCCCACTCCTGACTGACCATGAATTACAGTCAATTTATGCTCAGTCCCGCCAATTCTTTCTCGTAACCGCTTAACATCTTGTCCCCGACCAGAAGCAGCAATTTCTTGAGCAATGGTTTCAGGATTCTCTACCTGCAACTGTGCAGAATTAATTGCCTGTCGCTGCGGATTGAGATAAGATGCACCAACAAAAGCGCGGAAACCATACTGCTGTTCAATTTGTAATTGTTCTTGCTTAATATTAAAAGCTTTCAGATATTCACCTTGTTCAAAGTGGAGTAAACGCAGCCTTTCTAATATAGATATATATAATTGTGGGTTGTACTGATGATTACTTTCCAGCTTTGCAGCTTTTAAACTATTAATCGCTACTTGATATTGACCTAAACCCTGTTGCGATTTTGCTAAAATAAACCGATGTAATCCCAATTCATCTGATTGAAGATTAGGGATATCAGCTAATATTTGCAATGCTTGCCCTGCAAGTTTATTAGCTTCTTCCCAGCGTGACTGCTCTAAAGCTACTTCTGCCAAAAAACCATAATCTTTAGCCAACTGCAACGGCGTGCCATAATTTTGATGTAGCGGCAGAGATTTTTCCACAAGGCTTTGCAACTCTGACCATGCTTGTAAACGTCGTAGCACTTCACCCAGTTTAGTAATATGTTTTGCAACTAAATCTGAACGTTGTGCTTGTTCAAAAATCTCAATAGCTTGCTGAAGGTAATTTTTAGACTCTTGCCAATAGCGTTGATTTTCTGTCTGATTTTTTTCAGCTTGGCGGTTATAAACTGAAGCAATATTAACAAGTAATATACCTTGTCGCTCTAAATAATTACTTTGTCGCCAGAACTCCAAGCTTTGTTGATAATGTGTTAAAGCAGAATCTATCTGGTCATGTAGATAATCATTTAAACCAAGCACAAATTCTAAACTTGCTTGCAGTGCTGGCTCTAATACCTTTTGACGGTTTTGCAAATCTTGACGAGCAGTTTCTAGTTCCCGGCAAATTTGGGGATTCGGCGTAACATCACCAGCAAAGATTTCATCGCTTTTTTGTTGGAGAAAGCTAATTAACTCATCAGTAGGATTTTCAAAATCAATAATAGTTGCCCAACTTTCTAAATCAGTTGCTAATCGAATAAATTTTTGCAGAACTGAATCATTAACCCACAACAATATCGGAAACGGGAAGTTCTTTCTAAACTCCTCCCGTACTTGGTTAGCTGAAGTCAGAACTGTATCAATATCTTTAACCGACTCCAAACCAAAAATCATTAATGCAGGTGGCTGTTCATCTCCCAGTTGTTCGCGTATATTTGTGTAGAGCGTTTTGACTGATGCAGGTAAAGTAATTTCGCATATTTCCACAGGAGAGATTTGGTGCAACTGTTCTACCATACGCTGACGTAAAGCAACATAATTACAGCGCAATAAAATCAGCGAAAATTGCCCCTGAGAAAAGGTAATTGCTCTGACTAAAGTTTGTAATGAACTTTCATTGTCAAAGGCTAAATTTTCTGGCTCTTGCTGATTACTCATAACATCCAGCAGTTTTCTTTTGCATGAAGTACAAAGCTACGGGTTTTGAGGCAGGAGGCAGTGTTTCGACTACGCGGCAGTTGAGCGTAGTCGAAACTCAACAACCAGGCAGGTGGTCACTGAGCGACTTACCTTGACTTGTGCTGAGTATCTCGATTTACTTCGACTACGCTCAGTATAAGTCGCTTGATGGAACCGGAGCCGAAGGGAGTCGAAAGGAGTCGAAGTAAGACAGAAGGCAGAAAGGATGACGGACGATTTCTGCTAGTTGGGGACTTACAACAAATAAATTACCCAATCTTGTGGGGTGGGCATCTTGCCCGCCTTTGTATATGGGCGGGCGAGACGCCCACCCTACAAGAAGTAGTTGAGTATTTTTTTATTTGGAAGTCCCTTGTAAAAAGCTGTAGTTGTGAAGATGACAACTGACACGGCTCCCGCACTTGTTGACATAGCTCCCGCACTTGCTGATATAGCTCCCGCACTTGCTGATATAGCTCCCGCACTTGTTGATATAGCTCCCGCACTTGTTGATATAGCTCCCGCACTTGTTGACATAGCTACCGCACTTGTTGACATAGCTACCGCACTTGTTGACATAGCTCCCGCACTTGCTGATATAGCTCCCACACTTGCTGATACCGCTAACGTTGTGCCATTTTACAAAATACCTGATAGTTAAGCGCATACAACTCTACGCCTCTATTGCCGATTCATAACCTAAATTCCTTAGCTTCTGCCAAAATCGGATTGATATCAAACCAAGAACCATCCTCATCGCGGTATTCAAATACAAACATACTGCGGAGCAAAAGTTCGTATCTTTCATGACCTCTCAAGCTTTTCTCTTGCGCTACCTCACGCAGTAATTCCCATTCATCGGGCTTAATTGCCAAAGTTAGCTCATTGCGGCGTTGTTTAATCACTCTATTTACGCACTCTTGCGACAAAGGTGGGTCTTCTTGCTGAAGACAGCGAAACAATAACATTAACAAATTACGCAAATGACCACCGCTAACTTGGCAAAGTCGCTCTAAAGTATCAGGACTATCAAAAACCTCAGTAATTAAATTCCGACTTTGTTCCCAACTGACACCAGGAAAAGCCCTCGCCATGACCATCTGTTGCAGCAGCGTGATTCCTTGTGAAAATTGCGAACCATCTTGTAATTCCACAGGAACCATCGGTAAAACCTTGGGGTCTACGCCAAAGCGATTTGTTAACCTGCCTAAAGCGTTAGAAAAAATCAATCCTAACGGAATGGTATAAACAACATGACAATTTAGCTGGTTTAACTGTTCGCCCCGTTCCACAAAGAGATATTCTGGCTGGTAAAGACCGGAAGGTTTCTGAGAATTATCTACTCTGTCGAGATTATCTATAATTACCACCAGTCCTTTTTTACCCTGCTGCTTGAGTTTTTCTCTAGCAGGCCTGAGCAATTCTTTGTTAATTGATTCTAAAATGCCATTGGTGCGCGGTTCTAAATATTGCCGTAACTGACCGCGAAGTTTGGGGCTATCTTTAGTTTTGGCAGTAATCTTGGCAATACCTACAGATAATTCTGCCTCAACCCCAATATCTAGCGGCGTTTGCAAAAACTCAGAAATTTCCGTAAACAGATTTTTAAAGTATCCTGGTTTGAGGTTAATCTTGATTGCTTCTAAACTTTGACTCACCTCGCGAGCTACTGCTAATAAAATATCTGTAACATCAATATCAGCCATATCAAGGCTTTGGCTAGACTCGAAATAAACCACATGAAATCCCTGCTGCTCTAACTCTGCCTTTAGCCGCAGTAATTCAGTGGATTTGCCACAACCGATATGTCCGGTAAACAATTGACAAGTGGGTTGCTCAGGTGAAAGGCGGGTGATAGTTCGCCCAAGTTCTTCAATAATCTTGGCACCACGCACTTTAGAGAAATCAATATAATATTGTCTATCCTCCGGTTTGCTCACGACCAGAGTTTTACTGGGGTTGCAAGCTTGAAAAAACCTGACTAAATCTAGTTTCATCACAAATTACCCGAAATCAGCCTAACGCTCTTGCCCATTTCAGTGATTATACAGATGATAAAGCGGCTATTTCGGAAAAACCTTTTTTAGAATGGCTGATTATTTTTGTCTGTTTAATTAAACTTAGGTGAAAACTGTAAAATATAGAGCTACTTCTTGGAAGTATTAGCCACTCTCATCTATTTCTTGTTTTTCGCTAAATGAATAAACAATTCAATAAATAAAATTAGAACTATAAACAAATTTCTCGGTATGTCTGTCTTGTTATCAGACATAGCTTTCATCTTCTTCATCTCCAAAATATTTACGGAGACTTTTAGTAAAAACTATAGCATTAAGAGAAAACGGTAGAATACGCCCAAATAACTAATGATGCTGCGATCGCTTAACCCAATTGCCGCCAATGTGCCGGTGCTTCGATATAATCGGGTAGGCGAGTGGTGCGATCGCCAACTGCCTCTCTAATCTGCTGTAACTCTAAGTTTTTCGCTCCTGTCAAAATAGTCCCTTCCAGTTTGACATCATTGAGGTTAGCTTGTGAAAAGTTAGCTCCCATCAGGTTTGCCTGAGTCAGGTTAGCTTGATAAAAGGTTGCCCTATAAAGATTTGCTCCAATCAGATTAGCCTGATATAGGTCAGCTTCCGTTAAGCTAGCTTCTGAGAGATTGGCAAAATAGACTTCTGTTTGGTGGAGTTTGGCTGCATTCAAATTAGCCCCAGAAAGGTTAGCTCCATTCAAGTTAGCCCCACAGAGGTTAGCACCAATCAAACCCGTTTGCTGTAGGTTGGCTTTACCCAATTTTGCTCCTTGCAAGTTAGCTAAAAACAACTTTGCTCCAGAGAGGTTAGCGACTTTTAAGGTCGCTTGTTGTAAGTTAGCTTTATAAAGATTCGCTCCCTGTAAGTTAGCAGCGCGCAGACTTGCACCAGATAGGTTGGCTGAACGCAGGTTAGCTCCAGAGAGGTTAGTCCGATTCAGGTTAGCCCAACAAAGGTTGGCTCCATATAAACTAGCTTTTAGTAATTTGGTTTCATAGAGAATCGACCTAATGAGTTTAGCGCCACTAAGGTCACATCCACTCAAGTCAGCCCCACGCAGGTCAGCCCCACTCAAATCAGCCCCACGTAGGTCAGCTTGTTGCAGGTTAGTTTTTAGCAGGTCTGCTTGTCTAATGTCGGTGTTACGTAAATCAAGTTTTTGATCTTTTGGGTCTTCGAGTAAATTACGCCTACCAATAACAGTCAGGGCTGCTTGAATATCGGTGCGTATTTTGGGGAATTCTTCATGGAGATTTTGCTCCAACTGCGGCGTTGGACGCGACCCACCTCGACGCCGACTTGAGTAAATTGCTCTTTGATATTCCGGCTGTTGTTGCTCGCCTTTTACGTGCTGGATGGGTGCATTCTCTCGCACAAAGGCAGTGAGAATTTCCATAATTGTCCAGTGTTCTTGAGGAAAATCCTGAGCAACCCTTTCTAAAGCATAAATTGCGCCTGTGCGGGTTTCAACCTTTTCATGGCCTAGCTGGGCAATTGCGCCCATAAAGCGCTCTGCAATCAATCTGTCTTGATTGAGTTTGGCATTTTGCAAGCCAATTTCTAAGTTTTTCTCAGATGCGATCGCACTCTTCTGCATCGCTTGGGCACGTCTTGCTGCATAATAAGTATTAAACATTGCTGCCGATGCCAGAAAAACTATTGCAGTAGTTGTTAAAGCTTGGTTTCTATACTGGATTTTTTCTTGAATTGACAATTCTTTAATATTGGACAAGACGAAGAAAATTACAGTCAACGAGCAGCCAAATATAGCTGTTAAAGTTATCAACCAATTCAAAAGAGCGTCTGTCTTTTTAGAAGACATGGTAAAAATTTTCCTTACAACCTAGAATTATTACTTAGATGTTGAGGAAAAATAGTATAGCATTTAGCAGAAATTTATAATAGGTGTCAAAACACTCATTGAACTAAGGAATTATATCGAATATACTTTTACATCACGACACCAAGAAACGCTGGCGCTACAAGAATTACGAATTACACTGATAATAGGGAGTAGAGAAAAAAATTTTCATTCAAGCGGATATGATATTACTCAGAAAATTTGGTTTCTCTGAGGTTTGCTCCATCAAGTATGGTGTTATAGAGAATTGCTCCATACAAGCTAGCTAGATATAAACTAGCACGATGCAGGTTAGCTTCAGAAAGGTTAGCTTTCTCTAGATTGGCTGCACTAAGGATTGCTCCTTCTAAGTTCGCTAGATATAAATTAGCTCCTTCTAAATTAGCTGCACTAAGTATTGTCTCCGCTAGATTAGCTTCTCTAAGATTAGCCCCAGCGAGATTAGCTTGATAGAGATTTGTCTGTTGTAGATTCGCCCCTTTCAAGTTTGCTCCTCTCATATCCGTGAAGCTCAAATCAAGTTGCTCATTTACTGGGTCTTTGTTTGCATCTCTTCTGGCAATAACAGTCAGCGCGGCTTGAATATCTACACGAATTTTTGTTGACAGGTTACTCGTTACTTCCTCTTGGGGCATATAAGGAGCATTCTTTCGTACAAAAGTAGTAAGAATATCTACGATTGTCCAGTGGTACTGTGGATAACTATAGGCAATGTGTTCTAAATCATTAATTATAGCTAGACTGATTTCTATAGTGTTATTTCCTAGCTGTTCGCTTGCTATTCTTAAGCGTCGTTTTAGCGACTGATGCTGATTTTGTTTAACTTGTTGCTGTAAAACTGGTATCCGCAGTAATATTTTTGATAGCTGGATGGGAGTTTTTGATAAAATATTTTTCATAGCATTAAAAGCATTAATAATTCATGAAAATCAATTTAAATACGTACTTTTGATTGAATATTTTATTAGCATCTGTTATTGTTTCATAAATAGCTAATACTCGAATATTCTCATGTAACCAACAAAATGGAAATATAGCTTTTGAGTAAGTAGACATAAGCATACATACTCTTGCTATAGGACTCGTATTTGATTTTTGAAAAAAACTCAGTACACTTTTATTCCTTCTTGCCTGTTCCCCGTTCCCTGTTCCCTCCCTACGCAAATAATTTCAGGAATCAAAGCGGATTCCTATATTCCCAATCATTGTTTGTGTTCGCTAGTTTTTAGTCTTCACTGACAATTAACTCTCATCATGATATTTTTGATTTATTTATAATCATTGATTAACTAAAAATGACTATTAAAACTCAGCAAAATATACAACCAATAGTTAAAAATCTGGTGTTAATTGGTGGCGGTCACAGCCATGCTATTGTTATAAAGATGTTCGGTATCAAACCGTTAACAGGAGTACATTTGATACTGATTACCACAGCATCAGAGACAGCCTACTCTGGGATGTTACCAGGACATATTGCCGGATTTTACAGCCACAATGAATGCCATATTGACTTGCGACCCTTAGCGAACTTTGCTCAAGTACAATTGTATATTGACACGGTAGTTGCCCTTGACTTAAAAAACAACAAAGTTCTTTGTGCTAACGGACTTGCGGTAGATTTTGATGTGCTGTCTATTGATATTGGCAGCACTCCAGGCATACTGTCTGTATCAGGTGCGGCAGAATATGCGATCGCAGCTAAACCAGTATCGCAGTTATTAGAGCATTGGTATCAACTAATTGCAGCCGTAGGTAAAAATCCTCAAGAACCAATTAGGATTGCGATCGTAGGTGGTGGCGCTGGCGGTGTAGAATTAGCGCTATCGATGCAATCTCGTTTACATCGGATTTTGCACGAAACTCAACAACCTATTCAAAACCTAGAAATTCATTTATTCCAGCGCGGACAAGAACTGATGCCCAATTATCATCAATCAGTGCGGCATCAACTTCAGCAAATTTTAACTGACCGAGGTATTAAGCTACATCTGGGAGAAACTGTGTGTAAAATTGCACCTAAAACCCATAATGAAGCTAAAGAAGTATTTGAAATTAAATGTGAATCTGGTTTGACAGTAGAGTGCAATAAAATTTTTTGGGTGACACAAGCATCAGCACCCGAATGGTTAAAAAACGCTGGACTAGGAACTGATGAGCAAGGTTTTATTTTGGTAGAAGACACGTTGCAATCTCAAACGCACCCGCAGGTATTTGCATCGGGTGACATTGCCACAATGGTAAATCATCCGCGTCCAAAAGCTGGGGTATTTGCTGTTAGGCAAGGGAAACCTTTGTTTGAGAATTTACAGCGAATTTTATTAGGCAAGCCGCTCAAACCTTATAAACCACAGAAAGAATATTTGAGTTTAATTGGTACAGGAGATGGACGAGCTATTGCAACAAAAGGCATCTTCACTTTACCACCTCACAAACTCTTGTGGTGTTACAAAGATTGGATTGACCGCCGCTTTATGGAACGCTTTCGCTTTGAATAATAAATATCATGTCTGGATAATTTAGTTGCGATTCTCACAGTCATTGCACCCCACCCCTTAATCCCCTCCCCGCTTGCGGGGCTACCGTGTATACACAAGTCGAAAAAAGCTTGATTTTCCATTGTTTTTTCGTTTATCTCGAACACAAGCTCTGCATGGGAATGCCTGATTTAGGGGCTGCTGCTTCCTGTCAGACATTGAGTCTTTGACTCAATGAATGCGTTCCCAGGCGGAGCCTGGGAACGAGGAAAGTCCTATCAAGCTAGGTTTTTAGGACTTGTGTATACACGGTAGGCTTGCGGGGAGGGGAGACAAAGCACAGCTTTGGCGGGGTGGGGTTCTTCAAAGCTGTTCAATTAGCTCAACAATTTGTTGATAATATTGGATATTCCCTTCTTGATAATACAAGTCTGCGGATTTCTGAAAATCTTTAATTGCTCCTTGAGAGTCTCCCAAATTCCGGTAGACATCTGCCCGCAGGATGTAAGCTGAAGCCCAATTAGGCTGACGCTGTAAAGCTTGGTTTAAGTCTGCAAGCGCTCCTTGTAAGTCTCCCAACAGAGAACGGCTACGACCCCGATTGTACCAATCTTCGGCAAAGCTGGGGTCAAGCGCGATCGCTCGACTGTAATCTTCTATTGCCCCTTGATAATCTTCTAGGGCATAGCGAGCATTAGCGCGATCGCTGTAAAATGCAGCAGATTGGGGATTTATTTGCAAAGCTTGGGTGTAATCTGCGATCGCACTTTCATATTCTTCTAAAGCATAGTGGGTAGAACCCCGGTTGTAATATGCTTCAATTAAATCAGGATTAATTTTTAATGCTTGATTATAATCTGCGAGCGCTCCTTGTTCATTCCCTAAAAGACGACGAGCATTTCCCCGATTGCAATACGCTTGGGAAAAATCAGGAACAAGCTTTATCGCTTGAGTGTTATCATCAATTGCTCCCTGTAAATCTTGCAGAGCTTCACGGGCAATACTCCGCCCATAATAAGCTGCGGCTAAGTTATCATTAATTTGCAATGCTCGATCGTAATCTTTAATTGCACCTTTATGATCTCCTATAGAACGACGAGCTGCCGCGCGATCGCAATATCCTTCTGCTAAATTAGGATTGAGTTGTAATAGGCGATTGCTATCTTCAATTGCACCTTGATAATCTCCCAATCGCCGACGAGCATTTGCCCGAAAGCCGTATACTAAAGCTAGAGTCGGATTTTCTTGTAATGCTCGGTCATAATCTGCGATCGCACCCTGATAGTCTTCAAGAGTACTACGAACCAGACCACGTTCAGAATAAGCTTGCACATCATCTGGATTCAGCTTTAATGCTTGGTTAAAGTCTTCAATTGCTTCATAATAGTTTTTGAGGTGAGCAAGCACCAGACCGCGATTATAGTACGCTCCGGCAAAGTTGGGATTGATTTTTAGGGCGCGGTTGTAATCTGCGATCGCACTTTGATAATCTGCTAAAGCGTAGTGAGCATTACCTCGATTATGATAAGCCTCTGCCAAGTTAGGATCTAATTGTAATGCTTGGTTATGGTCAGCGATCGCTTCCTGATAATTGCCTAAAATATGGTGAATATTACCGCGATTGCTGTAAGCTGCGGCAAAATGGGGATGCCATTGTAAAGCTTGCTGAAAATCTGCGATTGCTCCTTGACGATCGCCACGTTCAAAAAGAGTTACGCCCCGATTATGATAAGCGTTGGCAATATCAATATTAATACTATCAGCTAATTGGGTACTCATTTCGATTGTTTGGATATAATCTGCGATCGCTTTGTCGTAGTTTTCCAAAGCAAAGTAGGCATTTCCGCGGCTGTGGTAAGATTGCGCCAGATTAGGATCGATTTGTAATGCTACGTTATGATCTGCGATCGCGCCTTGATAATCGGCTAAAAAGTAACGAGCATTAGCGCGGTTATAATAAGCTGTGGCAAAATTAGGATTAATTTCGATGGCGCGATTGAAGTTAGCGATCGCACTGCGATAATCTTTGAGTTGACCACTTAAAATCAGCCCCCGATTATGGTAAGCTTCCGCATAGTCAGGATTTAACTTGATTGCTTGGGTATAAGCTGCGATCGCTGCTGGATAGTCCCCTTGCAAATTTTGGTTTAATCCTTGGTTAAAAAAATCTTCCGCATTCATATAATTTTTTAGCTTTTGACATTCTCTAGCCTAAAGCATCAGGATTGTTAACGATATGTTTTAAAATCATTCCAACTACTCTTGTACCTATTGCTAGGATTTTTGATTTCAATGTTGCGAACGAGGTTCATTTGTTTAAAAGCAAATACTTTTGGATAAGATGCAAACAAGTTGGGATTGAAACAAATCATCACTATCTGTTATTTATAAATTTCATATTTCATTATATTTTGTAATAATTAATCGGCGGTTCACTGTAGCGCTGTTAGATTTATCCAGTCACAGCGATTTAGTCAATAGACCTCTTGCATAAATCAAAAATAAGAAAGAACCCCAAGCTACGCTTTGTCTCCCCTCCCCGCTTGCAGGGCTACGGTGTATACACAAGTCTTTGAGAGTTGCCTCACAGCGTTTAGATCCCC
>NZ_CAWUDN010000117.1:0-23980 GCF_963920915.1 Nostoc sp. PCC 9305 | reverse complement strand
TGATGGCATTATCTAGACTTCATAGATGATTCTTTTTGTCAATGCGTAAGTCCTATTCAGTTTAAATATAAGCTGTAGAAGTGTGGGCAGACGCGTAGCGCCCGCAAGCTTGAGGCGATTGCATGATTCATATTTTGATTCAGCAACGCCCTTATTTTTAGCGGGCGATGTCTGAGGACAAGCCGCTCTATGTCTACGCAACACAAAGCATAGTTTTTATTTTTGATTTTGAAATAAACTGCAACGCCTGATCGTCTGATTCCTTGTGCCTTGCATAGAGTAAACTGTCTTGGCGCATTGGTAGATTAGACCTCTTGCAAAAATATATTTTTGCACTCTTAGGGAAAAGGGAAAAGGTTAAAGGGAAAGGATTTTGAGTTTTTTTCCCCTTTTCCCCTTCCCCTTTACCCCGACTTTTGCAAGAAGTCTATTGATTCTTAGAGATGACAATATTCTTTTGTTAACGCCTTCATCTGTGGTTTGCCCAAACAGTCCATTTTTTATAGTAGACTCTGTACAATTTACATATAAACCCAGTCCATTTTGAAACCTAGAGTTTTTAATGAGAGTGTATTATTCTGTCGTGACTTGAGTTATGAGCTTTACTCTAAGTCCAAAAAACTATGGTTTTCAAGGTAGACGTGGTTTAGCTATCGTTCCGGTGCTTGTTTGTTCTAATGATCACCCTAAAAGATCGATAGCTTTCTTGTGAATTGGCTCAATTAAAAACTGTCCGAAGTATTGCTCTATTGTATTTACAGTTTATTTCTTGTTCCCAGATTGGAATCTAGGAACACCAGTAACGAGTGTCAGTAGGAGATGATTATGCCGAGATGGAACGCAGAAAAAAACAAGCGTATCGAACTGAGGTAATTCAACGCATTACCGCAGCGATGCCCTCAGTAATGCAGGAATATGCCTCAATTAATTGGGCGGAAGAACTTAAAGGCTACCATACCGAGCATGAATATTACCCTGACTATATCCACGCTCCCATTCATGGGTCAACTGATTCCTACACCAACCCTCAGTCGTGTTTAGCCTGGGATGCTGCGATGGATGCCATTATTCCCCTCAGCCACAATGTTAGTTGTCAGCAGTTGCGCGAGAACATGGCTGAACTAATTCCTCAAGACGCTCAAATGGAGACGGTGCTAGAGCTTGGTGCAGGTACGGCTGGTGGAGCGCTGGCACTGGCACAGCGGTTTCCACAGGCCACTTTTCGCATTTCCGCTATGCTGTCGGTTTGTGGTACATGGTTGGCCGGAAGCTAGAAATGTGAGATAAAACAAGCGCTTTGAGGCAGTCCTGATGAAACAAGTTTCAAACTTGAAGACAAGATTGTGATGTAAAGGTTCTGTAACCCAAAAAACGCAGGAATTTCTATCGATCGCGATCGCATCTCTCAATGCAAGTAGAATAATGAAATGATCGCCCTCCAAACCTGATTATTTCTAATCTGGAAACAAACTGGAGACTCCAATGACCCCAGCAACGATAGCAACACCAAAAAAAGAATCACCTCTTCTATTTGAGGGAATGACCTGGAGAGAGTTCAAAGCAGTTGAGCAATTATTAGATCGTCCAGGATACCGACTCTCTTTTCTGGATGGAATTCTGGAGATCCGACGAATGCCTGGAGAACCCCACGAAACCGTTAAAAAGAGGATTGCTGCATTATTGGAACTTTACCTGCTCATGGCCGGGTTCGACTTTACTCCAACTGGCTCAATGACTCTGGAAAGCGAAACAGTCGCCGTCAAGCGAGAGGCGGATGAATCTTATAAACTTGCTCCCGGTCGGATGCTACCCGATCTGGCGATCGAGGTGGTATTTTCTAGTGGTGGCATCAACAAACTGGACGCATACAAGCGGCTGAAGATTAAGGAAGTGTGGTTTTGGGAAGATGGTGTGTTAGAAGTCTATCATCTGCGGGGAAAAGGCAATACACTTCACTATGAAAAGGTTTCTAGTAGTGAAGAGGTGAAAGGAATCGATCTGGATTTGTTGTTACGTTGCATGAATATGGTGAATCACGTAGAGGCAATCAAGACTTTTCAACAGGCGCTCCAGAAATAAGCGATCGCACATACTTATGGGATGCTGGGTTTCACGCTTGAAAACTGCTGTTAAAAAAGATTTTGTTCAGCGCAGAGACTTTAAGCTTTCAGTCTTTTGCACGACTATTAATTTCATAGATGCGTTTTTGATTATCTACAATTACCTTAGTTAATTGGCTTTCAATTCCGGCAAGATTTTTGTCATTATCTGTAATTTTGGCTAGTAAATCTTCTTGAGACACAGCCGCAGTATTGCGGAATTTTTGATTTGATTGTGCGATCGCTAATTGTAATCGTTGCTGTTCCCGATTCAATCGGATTACTTCTGCTTGTTTAGTGCTGTGACATCCTGTTGCTGTTTCAAGTACTGCACCTGGGAAATCGCCCCCTACTAAGCTAGAGGTTCAAACTTGCGGAGAATTTGTTGATTAATTGTCAGCAACTCTTTAGCGCTAGTTAACTCCGCCTCAGAAGAAGTTTTTTCTAGGGTAATGAGTGTTTCACCTTTTTTGACTCGCTGACCATCTTTGACTAAAATCTCATTGACAAGACCATGAATCGGAGCCTGAATTTCTTTGACAGCACCCTGTGGTTCTAACTTGCCAGTAGCATAAATGGATAGCAGTTTTCCGCAAAGTCTCGTAATTTGTAGCGCAGTAGTCCCATCTCTGGAACGGCAATGAGTAACCCTCGATCGCTATTTTTGTAAATAATTGCAAAACTATCTTGCCAAGAAATCATTACTGATAATTGCAAGCGTCCGACTGCGGTAGCGGGAACTTTTACCATCTGTGTTGTCAACCCTATCAACTCAGCAGCAGCAGCGCAAAATTGCAGAGATATAACGCCTTTGTGTTCGTACTGCTTTGTCAACACCCGCTGCAATGTATCTCTGCGCCAGAAGATGTTAAAGTATTGGCTCAACATCTGGAAGTAAGCGAGTGTTGCATCCAGCGGCCCTCTACCTTTGATATAAGGAAACTTCTTTTGTTTACCCTTAGCTGCTGGTGCTTCTGTGACAGTAATTTCTGAGGCGTAGGGAATCTCTGCGGGTAAGAGTGTTTTTGGTGTAGGAGTGGCAAGATTTTCTCTAAATATTGATTTGGATATTGATTTGGGCAATCTCACCAGACGCATATTTGTCTTAATGATACGTGAGTTCGATGCACAGGATTTTGACCTCACCCCCAGCCCCTCTCCTGTTAGGAGCTACGGTGTACACACAAGTCGAAAAAAGATCAATTTTTCATTGTTATCTCGTTTTATCTCGTTCCTATGCAGAGCATAGGAATGCCTGATTAGAGGCTCTGCCTCTAGTCAGATATTGAGTCATATCATGTCCGCATAATTAGTTATACTAACCACAGTCATTGCACCCCACACGCCAGTCGCTCATGGGGGAAACCCCCAAGACCCCGCGCTGGCTCCCCTTAATCCCCTCCCCGCTTGCGAGGCTACGGTGTACACACAAGTCGAAAAAAGCTTGATTTTCCATTCTTCTCTCGTTTATCTCGAACACAAGCTCTACATGGGAATGCTCCTCGTGGAGGCAGAGCCTCCAATCTGGCATTGAGTCAGAGACTCAATGAATGCATTCCCAGCCGGAGACTGGGAACGAGGAAAGTCTTATCAAGCTAGGTTTTTAGGACTTGTGTGTACACCGTAGCCTCGCAGGAGAGGGAGGCTGGGTGGGTGAGGTCTGTTTACTCATGCTCAATTTTACCAAAAATTATTATTAACTTTTAACTGCTGGCAGATGCTTTTTTTCAGCTTTCCTACTCTGCATACTCAGCTTTTTCCGCCATGTCTCCATATAAATGTAAAACACTGGAGTCAAATAGAGAGTTAATATCTGAGAGAACACCAATCCACCAACGATCGCAATCCCCAAAGGACGACGCGCTTCTGAACCAACTCCCGTCCCCAGAGCAATAGGCAATGTCCCAATTAAAGCTGCCATCGTCGTCATCATAATCGGACGGAAGCGAATCAAGCAAGCGGTATAGATGGCATCAAAGGAATTTTTACCTTCCTTTCGTTGCGCTTCAATTGCAAAGTCCACCAGCATAATCCCGTTTTTCTTGACGATACCCACCAAGAGAATTATGCCGATGAAAGAGTAAAGATTTAAATCAACCTGGAAAATTAGCAGCGTCAGTAATGCACCAAAACCCGCTGAAGGCAAACCAGAAAGAATGGTGATTGGGTGAATGAAATCCTCATAAAGGATACCAAGAATCAAATAAATGACTAAAATAGACACCAACAACAATACGCCTAAATCGTTGAAGGACTGTTGAAAAGTCTGGGCTGAACCCTGAAAGCTGGTGGTAATTGTTGAGGGTAACACCTCACTGGCTGCTTGCTTGATGGCATCTGTAGCCTGACTTAGAGACGTTCCTGGAAGCGTGTCAAAAGAGATAGTTGCAGAGGGGAGTTGAGCAACGTGAGTAACCGTGAGCGGGCCGACACTCTGAGTAATATTAGCGATCGCACTCAAAGGAACAAGTTTCCCTGTACTCGATTGCACATAGAGCATCGATAGGGCGCTAGGATCTCGTTGAAACTCCGGTTTCACTTCTAAGATTACATAGAATTGGTCATTTGGAGTATAAATAGTGGAAACCTGGCTGGAACCATAGGCTGCGCTGAGGGTTTGTTCAACTTGTTGAGCGGTAATGCCAAGGGTTGCAGCTTTGTTGTGGTCAAATTTGACTTGGATTTGGGGAGTGCTGAGTTGTAAATCGGTGTCAACGTTCTGGAGTCCTGGTAGGGTTTTGACTTTATCTACAAGTTTAGGAACGTATTGGCGTAAGTCTTGTAGATTCAAACTCTGCAACGTGAACTGATAAGTAGAATTAGTTTGTTGTCCACCGATGGGAATAGCTGGCGGAGAACGGAGGAATGTCTTAACCCCAACTACACGTCTTAATTTGGGGGTTAACTCTTGAATGATTTTGTCAGCACTCAGTTTACGTTCAGAACGTGGCTTGAGGCGAATCGTAATTCGCCCAGAGTTGACTGATGCATTCGGGCCACTTGCACCCACAATCGAGTCAACTGCTTCAATATTGGGGTCTTGACGAATGATGTCAACAACCTTTTGCTGGTGATGCCGCATATCATCAAAAGAAATATCTTGCGCTCCTTTCGTGTTCGCCATCAGTTGTCCGGTGTCTTCCGTAGGAATAAATCCTTTGGGAACGATGACGAACAAATAGACGGTCATTACCAGCAAAATGCCAGAACCAATGAGTGTCATCAGGCGGTATTTTAAGACAGGTTTGAGCGTCCAATCATATCCCCGCAGTAGTAAATCAAATGCCCGTTCTGAAACTCGATATAGCAGATTTGGTCTTTGCTGATGCGAACCCAGAAAGCGACTGCACAACATTGGGGTGAGACTGAGGGAAACAAAACCCGAAACCAAAATTGCCACTGCGATCGTCACGGCAAATTCATGAAATAATTTACCGATGATTCCACTCATAAACATGATCGGGATGAAAACTGCCACCAAGGAAAGGGTCATTGACAAAATGGTGAAGCTGATTTCCCTCGATCCCTTTAATGCCGCGTTTAGCGGAGATTCGCCCATTTCTCGATAACGGACGATATTTTCTAACACCACGATCGCATCATCCACCACAAAGCCCACGGAAAGGGTCAAAGCCATGAGTGACAGGTTGTCTAGGGAGAAGCCCGACAGATACATTACTGCAAAAGTGCCAATGATTGCTACAGGTAAAGCCAAACTGGGAATCAGCGTCGCAGTGATGTCACGTAAAAATAAGAAAATCACCAAGACAACTAGACAAACCGAGAGAACCAAGGTAAATTTCACATCGTTGACAGAGGCTCGGATGGTTTGAGAGCGATCGTACATAATCCCCATTTCTATGGATTTGGGAACTTGTTCGCGGAGTGTAGGTAAAAGTTCTTGGATGGCATCAACAATATTTACAGTATTAGCTCCCGGTTGCGGCTGTACAGCGAGAACAACAGAATGACGGTTTGTCACCTTGCGATCGCTATACAAATTCGAGACTTTGACATTTTGTTCGCTGTCAATTACTTGCCCCAAATCCTGGAGCCGCACGGGCGCACCATTCTTGTAAGTTACAATTAGCTGGCGATAGCCGGCAGCATCGGTGAGTTGACCGTTCGCTTGAATCGTATAATTTTTGTAAGTGTCAGAGAGACTGCCTGTTGGCAAATTGACATTTCCCTGTTGAATGGCAGTTTTTACCTGATTTAGACCAATTCCCCGCGATGCTAACTCTCGCGGATCAAGCTGAACGCGGACTGCATATTGCTGTTGACCAAAAACCTGTACCTGAGCAACACCATCAATCATTGAGATGGGTTGACCAACTGTTACCTCCGCGTATTCATCTACTGTTGAGATTGGCTGTGTCTCAGAATACATATAGAGGTAAAGAACCGGTGAGACAGATGGGTTAACTTTGCGGTAGGTGGGTGGGTGAGGCATTCCGGCTGGCAGTTGTCCGGCTGCGGCTGAGATGGCTGCCTGGACATCTTTGGCGGCATCTTCCACTCTGCGGCTAAAGTCAAATTGTAAGGAGATGTTTGTGCTACCAGTTGAACTGGTGGAATTGAATGAATTTAGTCCGGCAATTTCGGTAAACTGTCTTTCTAGGGGTGCGGCGACTGAAGAGGCCATTGTTTCTGGGGTAGCACCAGGGAGACTAGCGGAGACAGATATAAAAGGATATTCAACGTTAGGTAGGGCGCTGATGGGTAACAGTAGATAACTCATGAGACCGAAAATGAGGATACCCATCATTACCAAAGTGGTCATGACTGGACGACGGATGAAGAGTTCTGAAAGGTTCATGAGTTTTGTTCTCCCAGAAATGTGGTGAGGATGCGATACGTTTGGATTAAGGCTTAACTCTTTACGAACCGCAGAGGCGCAGAGGACACTGAGAGAAGAAAGAAATGCTTAACTGAATGTTGAGTTGTAACACAGGAGACAGGAAAAAACGGCTTTAATATCTGGTTTCAACACATAAAACTCTCTTGATTCTCCTCTCTGTGTCCTCTGCGTCTCTGCGGTTCGTTTAAATATCACGATCGCCCCCCTGTAAACGAAAACACCCGCCGGAACTTAACTTGATTAAGCTTCTTCCGCCACGATTCCATATAGATATAGAACACGGGTGTTAAATACAAAGTCAATATCTGAGAAAACACCAGTCCGCCCACAACTGCAATCCCTAAAGGACGGCGGGATTCGGAACCAGCCCCAAATCCGATCGCAATAGGCAAGGTTCCCATTAAGGCTGCCATTGTCGTCATCATAATTGGACGGAAGCGCACCAAACAGGCTTGATAAATCGCCTCAGACGGTTTTTTCCCTTCTTCTCGCTGGGCAACAATTGCAAAGTCCACCATCATGATGCCGTTTTTCTTCACAATGCCCACTAAGAGAATGATGCCGATGAAGGAGTAAACATTGAGTTCGACATGAAATAATATCAGCGTTAACAATGCGCCAAAACCTGCTGAGGGCAAACCAGAAAGAATCGTAATTGGGTGAATGAAATCCTCATAGAGAACACCCAAAATCAGATAAATTACGAGGATGGCGATCGCTAACAATAAACCCAAACTCGGCAGTGAACTTTGAAATACCTGGCTTGCACCTTGAAAACTGGTGCTAATGCTGGCAGGAATTACCTGATTAATCAGTTTTTCAATCTCATCGTTGGCATTTCCCAAGGACACACCGGGCGCGAGGTTAAAGGAAATGGTGGCGGCGTTCATCCGACCGTTATGATTAACCATTAACGGGCTGACTCCTTGAGATAGTTTGGCAAATGTCTTCAGAGGAACTGCCACTCCAGTACTAGAGTTAATGTATAATGCCAACAAAGCATTGATATCCTGCTGAAACTGGGGTGCTAATTCCAAAATCACCTGATACTCATTGGTCGCTGCATAGATGGTTGACACTTGGTAGGAACCGTAAGCACTTCTGAGGGTATTTTCAATTTGCTCGGCAGTAATACCATAAGTTGAAGCTTTATCGCGGTCAATGTCAATTTGAATCTGGGAAGCAAACTGTAAATCGCTGTTAACATCCTGGAGTTCTTTCATCTCCTTCATCTTGGTAACAAGTTGAGGAACATATTCCTGCAAGGGTTTGACATCAGAACTCTGAAGTGCAACTTGATAAAGTCCTGTGCTTTGTTGAGCGCCAATGGGTATTGCTGGAGGATTTTGTAAGAATACTTGGATGCCTGGAACAGTGGCGAGTTTAGTTCGCAAATTTTGCACGATTTCGTCGGCTCCTAGTTGGCGCTGCGATCGCGGTTTTAACCGAATAAACAAACTACCAGAATTGGCTGCAACTGCTGCTCCACTGCCATTAGCACTCGCTCCTGCGCCAATATTGGAGTTGACTGCATCTACATTTGGATCTTGGCGGATCAGGTTAGCAACTGTCTGCTGATGCTGGACAAGATTATCAAAGGATGCATCCTCGGCTGCTTGGGTAATGCCTGTAATTTGTCCGGTATCTTCGCTAGGAATAAAGCCCTTGGGAACTATCACCAACAACCCAACTGTCACCGCCAATAGAAAGATAGATAAAATCATCGTGGTGCGGTGATATTTTAAGACTTTTTTGAGACTCCAATCGTACAGACCGAGGAAGCGATCGAAGACATATTCGGAAGCTTGATATAACCGGCTTTGATTAGCATGATTTACAGGACGCAGAAAACGGCTGCACAACATCGGAGTCAAAGTCAAAGACACAAAACCAGAGACGAGAATTGCAACTGCGATCGTCACAGCAAATTCATGAAATAATCGTCCCAGGACTTCACTCATGAACAACATGGGGATGAACACTGCAACTAAGGAAAGTGTCATCGATAGAATGGTGAAACCAATTTCTCTCGATCCATTCAACGCCGCTTCTAAAGGACGTTCCCCCATTTCCATGTGACGGACGATATTTTCTAGCATGACGATCGCATCATCCACGACGAAACCCACCGAAAGGGTCAACGCCATCAGTGATAGATTATCTAGTGAGTAGTGCAGCAAATACATCACTGCAAAGGTTCCAATCAGCGAAACGGGTAACGCCAAACTGGGAATCACCGTCGCCGAAAGGTTCCGCAAAAAGATGAAAATTACTAAGATAACTAGAGCGATCGTCAGAATCAAGGTAAATCTGACATCATCTACTGAATCTCGAATTGACTGAGATGCATCATAGAGAATACCAATTTCTACTGATGCCGGAATTTGGTCGCGCAAATCCGGGAGTAATTTCTTAATCGTGTCTACGACTTGCACCGTATTGGTTCCGGGCTGTCTTTGAATGGTGAGAATAATGGCGCGGGTATTGTTATACCAGCTTGCCACCTTGTCATTTTCTACACTGTCAACAATCCTACCCAGTTGATTGAGATAGATGGGCATTCCATCTTTATAAGAGACAATCAACTGACGATAAGCAGCCGCATCCTCAAGTTGTCCGTTAGTTTGAACTGTAAAATTCTTGTGATTTCCCGAAAGACTGCCGGTAGGCAAATTGACGTTACCTTGTTGAATCGCCGTTGCCACCTGATCTAGCCCAATTTGCCGCGTTGCCAATTGCTGCGGATCGAGTTGAATTCGAGCCGCATACTTTTGGGAACCGTAGACAGCTACCTGTGCCACACCATTGATTGTAGATAGCTTTTGCGCCAAATAAGTCTCGGCATAATTATCTACCTGGGAAAGCGGCAGAGTGGGAGAATCGAGGTAAAGATAAAGAATCGGTTGGTCTGCGGGGTTAACTTTGCTGTAAGTGGGAGGATTGGGTAAATCGTTAGCAATTTGTCCCGATGCTCCTGATATCGCGGCTTGTACATCCTGCGCCGCATCATCAATATTCCGACTCAGGTTAAATTGCAGGGTAATTTGAGTCTGTCCCAGAGTACTAGTTGAGTTAAGCGAATCGAGTCCAGCAATACTAGAAAATTGCTTCTCTAAAGGACGAGCAACCGATGCTGCCATTGTTTCCGGGCTGGCTCCCGGCCGGGAAGCACTTACCTGAATTGTGGGATAATCCACACTAGGTAAATCGCTGATGGGCAGCAAGCGATAACTCATGAAACCGAAGATCAAAATCGCTGCCATCACCAGAGTCGTCATGATCGGGCGACGGATAAATGGTTCTGAGAGGTTCATGATTCACCTCCGCCTGACTTCGGAGATTCTCCGCCCTGCTGCCTGCCCCCTGCCCTTCCTTTTCTCGAAGAATTTCCACCTGCACTTGAGTCATTGCCGGCTGTTTTGATGCGGATTTTGCTACCCGAAACGAGATTCGCTTGACCATCGGTAACAATTTTATCGCCTGGTTGCGGCCCTTTCTGAATTACATCTAGCCCCTGAATCGTGCTGCTAACTGTAACTGGAACGTTTTCTACCGTCATGTCTGGCTTAACTACAAAAACAAACTGCCCATCGGGGCCATTCTGCACGGCTTGGGAAGGAACAACTGTTGCATTTGGTTGTTCAGTCAGCGTCAGCGTTGCGTTGACAAATTGACCGGGAAATAAGTGTCCCTGAGTATTATCAAAGTCGCCAATTAGTTGAATTGTCCCTGTGGTGTTATCGACCGTATTATTGACAAATGTCAAAGCACCTGGTATTGGATGAGATGGATTATCGGGAAACGTCACATCTACCTTCAGCTTGCCATTCTGCATATACTTTTGTACCTGGGGCAGATTTGTTTCAGGAATGGAAAAAGCAACTTGAATCGGGCGAATTTGGGTGATGGTAACAAGTGGAGTCGTGCTGTTGGCTTGTACCACATTGCCCTGAGTCACCAGAATATTGCCAGCGCGACCATCAATCGGCGCATAAATTTTGGCGTAAGATAATTGCACTTTGGTATTGTCTAATGCTCCTTGGTCGGAAGTGACAACAGCTTGAGCATTAGCGATCGCAGCTCGATCGCCTTGAACAACTGCACCAGCATTAGTCAGCGCCACGCGATCGCTTTTCAAAACTGCTTCAGCATTAGCGATCGCTTCTCGATCTGCCTGAAGTGTTGCTGTAGCCGATTTGCTATTGGAAACGTATTGCTGTGCTTGATCTAAACTAATCGCGCCTTTCTTATATAACGCACTATAGCGATCGCTCTGTCCCTGAGCAAATTCTGCTTGTGCTTGATCCTTGGCCAAATTCGCCTCGGCTTGTCGCACCAAAGCTTGGTCTTTGACTAAAGTGGCTCTAGCTTGGTCTACCTGACCCAAATCTCTAGTTAATGCATCTCTAGCTTGTTGTACCGAGGCTTGGTCTTTTGCTACAACTCCTTGAGCTTGCTGAATCGCAGCAGCTTGCGATCGGTCATCTAGGGTAAACAAAAGTTGTCCCTTTTTTACATCTTGACCTTTCTTGAAATAAACTCCAATAATCCGTCCGCTAGCTTGGGGTGTAATCGATACTGTAGACCCCGCTTGCACATTACCGATCGCCTGCAATTGTAAGGGAACCGTTTTTTGTGTCACCATTGCCACAGTTACAGGTGTAACTTGTTGCTTATTACGCCCAGATTTTTCACTTTTGTCTGACTTGGCTGCACCTGCATAGATGCTAAAAAAACCTAGTCCAGCCAGTAATAGCACGCCCAAAATTATCAAAGTAATCTTTTTCTTTTTTGGCGATCGCGGTAGCTCTGGTTGTATACTGTTCTCAGCCAAATCGTTAGAAATTTCATGGTTCATCAGAACCTCCAATACATTTTAGTTAATTAAAAACCGTGAAATCCTTTACTACCTCAACTGCCGATGATACCAATTTCATTTGAAGCGGCACATCTAAATAATTCGTTTTTTCCGGTTTGCTCGATGTGCCTTTTCAAATAATGATGATTTTGTCGATTTTAAATCAAACAAATAATATTTTTAAATACCTCTTAAGTAATCATATTCAAAATATCTCACTATCTTAAGGAATACTTTTTGCCTGCATTTATTTATTACTTCTTAGCTGCCGATATAGAAGGTGGAGAGCTTGTTTTTCTATCTGTCTGACTCGTTCTCGGCTAATACCCATGCGCTGACCAATCTGTTCTAGAGAAAGTTCATTTCCATCTGTTAAACCAAAGTGTAGGTTTAAGATTTCTTGTTGTTGTCTAGATAAACTTGACAATAATTCTTCCAGCTCTTGATTGAGAAATTGCTCATTAGTATAGCCATTGTCCGAATATCTATCATCTTCGATTAAATCTTCTAACTTTACATCTCTCTCTGAACCAACCTGAAGATCGAGAGAGATAGTTTGACGAGCTAAAGTTAGATATTCCCGAATCTGACTAGGCTCCAAAGAAAGTGCATGAGCAATTTCCGTAGTGGTAGGAATACGACCCAACTTTTGAGATAACTCTCGCTGAACGCGCTTAATTTTATTTAACTTTTCATTGATATGAATCGGTAATCTAATTGCGCGTCCTTGTTGAGCGATCGCTCTGGTAATTCCTTGACGAATCCACCAGTAAACGTAGGTTGAAAATCTGTATCCTAAAGCCGGATTGAATTTCTCAATCCCTCTTTCCAAACCCAAAGTACCTTCTTGAATTAAATCCATCAGTTCTAAGTTCCGTCTCTGATATTGCTTGGCAATTGACACCACGAGCCGGAGATTAGACGCCATCATTTTCTGCTTGGCTTTTTTCCCTTGATTTAGCTTTTGAAGTAGTTCTTGTTCGCTTAACTGCATCTGGTCAGCCCATTCTGACAGTGTGGGGGTACGATTTAATTCAACAGTCAGTTTTTCGGATTCTGCAAGCATTTTCATCATCTGCTGAACTTGTTGGGCAAAAAAAACTTCTTGCTCCTGGGTTAACAGAGGTATCCGCCCAATTTCTTGAAGATAAGCACGTACTGTATCAGTTGTAAATTGAGATGCTTTGCTTGTGTTAATAGCTTTAGTATCTAGGAATGATGTTAAGTTACTCATGTTGAGTTAGCCTCTGCCTATTAACTGGGGTATTTTTTATTGGGGAAAAAGTGCAGATAGTGACTCGATGAACCATAAAGGTTTTTATAAAAAAACCAGGTATCAAGTACTAGTTCCAAAAGAGCAATCAATACCCAAATTGCTAAAGAAACAATTACAGGTAGGCTGAGATCGGGAAATTTCCTTTGCAAATCGATAATGCCAAATAACAGCAAAAATACAAGCGAAACTCCTAGAAGAAATGACAACTTGACAATTGCGAGAATGAAACGACTCATCTCTAGTATGCGATTGTAAAGTCTAGAAAATCTTTCTAGGATTTCTTCCATGTTATTGATGACAAGTAAAATTTGTTGTTGGTGCAGATGTGTAGCTAAGGAGTATTGTTGCTGTACTTGCGTCAATTCCTGTTCATGCTTGAAATTATCTAAAAGCTTGTCCCAAGGTAGAACCTGAGAGCTAGTTGACCAGATTGGAAAATCCTTTAAATGTAAGGGAACTAAATAGTTAATCAGTGCAATCAGAGTTTCATCAAAATTACTGAGTTCGGAGGGAAGAGACTGAGTTAGACGAATCAGTTGGTCTATCTGAATCTGAAGTGTATAGTAGTCCTCATATCTTCTTTGGGCGATCAACTGACTAGTAAAGGTGAGGAAAACAATTAACACACCCAATAAAGCTGCTAGAGACTGGGATACAGCAGAAAAGAATTCAATCGCTACCTGTTTAGGTACTGTCAGCCAAGGGGCGTTTTCCCGCATAGCAAAAACCAAGGTGGCAACAAATACCAGCCCGACGATCGCTAGCTGATGGTGGGTAACAATAGCTATGATTGTCCGCACTAAAGGAGTGTTGCTGAGTTGAACCAAGATTTGCAAACCTGGGACTGGTTCACAAATTTCAAGTCGTTGGGCTTTGCGGGTTGACATGATAGAAAAATATAGTTCCTGACAGAATAATTCGTAATTCGATTAATTCAGAGTTGCAATCATAATTTAATAGGACTTACGCAATAACTCTCTGAAATTCTCATTCCTTTGCGCCTTCTCTAACGAGACGCTGCGCGTAGCTTGCTTCTCCGTAGGAGTATGCGGTTCGTTTTTCCATTATTTTGCGTAAGTCCTGTTTAATTACGAATTACGAATTACGAATTACAATGACTTGTTCTCAATAGTGTTTATTCCCCACGCTGTAAACTCACATGATTCCCCCCAGACTGAATTAATTTGCTCAGGTCAGCAACAGCGCTAGCATACTGAGGATCGGCTAATGTTCCCAAGGTTTGGTTTTGCACTAAGGCTTTCTGTTGTGCCTCGGTTAATGCCACGTTAATATCTGGGGCAATGCCGACATGATTGATATCTCGACCTTTCGGTGTATAGTATTTAGCGATCGTTAGTTTCAGCCCCGAACCATCTTCTAGTGGCTCTACGGCTTGAACTAAACCTTTACCAAAGGTGCGAGTCCCGACTAAGGTGGCGCGATTGTCGTCTTGTAGCGCTCCCGATAGAATTTCACTGGCGCTAGCAGATCCCTTATCAACCAGTATTACTAAGGGTTTGTCGGTGAGAGGATGTCCCGATGCATCGTAGCTTTCTTTCACTTGGTCTCGATTTACCAAAGACACGATCGCTCCTTGTTTCAACCACATACTGGCAATTTGCAAACTCGCATCCAGCAGCCCACCTGGATCGGAACGCAAATCTAAAACGTAGCCCTGTACCTGTTGTTTTTCTAATGCTTGAATTGCCCGATGCATCTCTGCGGGAGCAGTTGCCGTAAACTCTGGCAAACGAATATAACCAATTTTACCTGCTGAGGTTGTTTGCGTGTTGTAAGTTACAGGATGGATCGCAATATTGGCGCGGGTAAGTTTGAAAGTTTGCGATTGATTACCCCGTTGAATCGTGAGTACTACCTTAGTTCCCACCGGGCCGAGAATCCGCTTCACCGCATCATCAATTTTCATCCCCTGAGTTTTTTGACCGTTAATTTGGACAATTACATCGTCCGGCAAAATACCCGCTTTAAAAGCAGGGGTTCCTTGAATTGGGGCGACAACGGTTAAGGCTTTAGTTTTTTCGTTCTGTGCCAGTTCCAGCCCTACACCACTGAGGTTGCCAGAAATGTCGTTATTTAGAGCTTTAAATTCTTGCGGATCGAAAAACTCGGTGTAGCGATCGCCTAATTTCGCCACCATTTCTTCAATCGCTCCATAAGCCTCTTTTTTGGAACTATAGGAACGGCTAATATACTGCTGTCGAATTGCTTGCCAATCTTGATGGTTAAAGCTGACATCAACATAATTTTTATCTAGGATTTGCCACACCTCATCCACTAGCTTTTGAGAGGTGGGTTGTGGTTTACCGAGAGCTTTGGAAGTGTATAAACCTGTTCCTACAAGGATTGCTGTTATCACAGCCAGTTCTATCTTGACGAGAATTTTTTGTTTAAACATACTTTAATTCTTGAAGAATAACCCAGAATTCAGAATTCAGAATCCAGAATGCAATTAATAAAAGGCTGAATACCATAAGTCGCAGATAATTCCTTCTGAATTCTGACTCCTGACTCCTGAATTCTGTTTTGATAAAACTACTAGGAATTATCTTGAGATTTCCCTTTGCGGTGGGGATAGGCAGTCTTAAAAATATCCTGAATCTTAGTCTTTTGTTCAGCAGTAAGATTTAGGCTCAACACTGCTTTACGCATTTTTTCGCCTTTTTGTAATTTCGTTGATAATTCCTTTACCTGATCTGGGGTCAGAACTGCCTCAACTTGCTTGCGAATTTCTTCGCGCTTTTGAGCGCGTTCTGACGTATTTGATGCCGGAGAGTTTGTCGTAGAAGTATCAGATACCTTTGTGCCAGAATCATTCCCTTGAGACACATCTGGAGATTTAGAACTGGTGCAACCTGTCATTCCTGTAATTAGGATAGTTGCAAATAGCAGGGTTGGTAAAATTATCTGTTTTTTAATCATTTACTTCTCTGGTTTTTGTTGTGTGTAATAGAACTGTTCTGACTCAATTTCGGTTTATGACTGTTTAGAAGATGTTTGAAAAGTATTTCACTGTGACTTTAGACACTTTCAGATCCCCCCTAACCCCCTTAAAAAGGGGGGAACCGGAATTAAAGCCCCCCTTTTTAAGGGGGGTTGGGGGGATCGATAATGTTTTGCTACCGACGAAAGGACTTTTAAAACATTCTCTTAGAAGATGTTTTAAAAGTTGCTGCTTTACTCACACCAGCTAATCTTAGAAGTTGGAATGAGTTTGCACATGAGCTAGAATTCCTAACCTGACCAGTAAAAAAGTACTCAAGTTCTTGTGACTTTTTTCCTAATTTAGAAATAATTAATTAGTCGAAACGGCTCTATCAATACTAGAGACAGATTCGTTATATAGAAAGAATAGTTTCATCCTAAAATTGTGAAAATACCTATGGTTTTCTCACAAAGTCCATTGAGTTGGAACAGTTCTATGGTTAGCTTGACCTATCCATCTTTCCGTTTGTTGCTTTACCTAGAGTGGCTGTTATTAGCCACGGCAGTGTTTATGGAAGTTCTGCTGCCGTTTCAGTTATCCTGGTCTTTGCCGCTAGGAGTTCTGGCGATCGCAACTTTCAGCTTGATGGGTTTGAGGCTACCAATGGTGAAGCCGGAAAGCAAATTAATTTATACAGCCCTGGAATTCGGTTTAATTTTGCTGCCAGCAACTCAACATACTTTATCGACTCGCTCCGTTTTCCTGCTATGTCTGGTATTGGTGATGCGGAGTTGTCTCATATTTAAGCGATCGGGACAGTTGGCTGTCTTGATTTTATCTCTGCTTGTTTATGGAACCTTGCTTTTATCCAGACCAATTGTACCTGAGAATTTTCTGCCAGATAAGCTAATCCTCATGTCCTGGGATTGGCGATTAAGTAATATATTATTGTTTAGTTTAACCTTAGTATTCGCTTTATTGTTAATTAATGCCCTGCTTGCAGAGCGCCAAAGTCGAGAGCAGTTAGAAATTGCCCATCAGCAATTAGAGATCATCAATCAACAACTTTGCCAGTATGCCCTGCGGATTGAAGATCAGGCAACCTTGCAGGAACGCAACCGAATTGCCCGCGAAATTCATGATGGATTGGGACACACTCTCGCTGCCCAAACCATTCAGATTAATAATACTCTGTTGTTTTGGCAATCAAATAATGATAAAGCATTGACATTTCTCAAACAGGCAAAAGAACTGGGGGCTGAAGCGCTGCTAGAAATTCGGCGATCGCTTTCGGTGTTGCGTTCAAATCCTTTGCAAGGGCAATCTCTCAAATCATCCATTGAAAAGCTATTGATAGATTTTCAGCAAACCACTGGTATTGAACCATCCTGTAAAATCGATCTCCCGTACACTTTACCAACAGAAGTAAACACAGCCCTTTACCGCATTGTGCAAGAATCGCTGACAAATATTTGCAAACACGCCGAGGCGACGAGTGTCACCGTTAAACTTCTGGCTCACGCTGGGATGATTCATCTGTCAATCGAAGATAATGGAAGAGGTTTTAACCCCACTCAAAATACGACCGGCTTTGGATTACAAGGGATGCGAGAACGGACGGTTGCATTGGGCGGCGAATTAAATCTCCACAGTCAACTAGGAACAGGCTGCTGTATTTCTGTTTCTTTGCCACTCTCAAAGCTGTTGGTGTTTTAGCTTATGATTCGGATTTTATTAGTTGACGATCAGCATCTTATTCGCCAAGGACTTAAGAGTATGCTTGAGTCGAATGCAGAGATGCAGGTAATCGGTGAGGCGGAGAATGGGCAACGGGCACTCGAACAGATTGCTGCACTGCAACCCGATATTGTGCTAATGGATATTCGGATGCCCGTAATGGATGGAGTTGCCACCACAAAAGCGATCGCTCAACAATATCCTGATATTAAAGTTCTCGTCCTCACCACCTTCGATGATGATGAGTATGTTTTTCAGGCGATGCGGCTGGGTGCAAAGGGCTATTTGCTCAAGGACACCGAACCAGATGAACTAATGTTGGCAATTCGATCTGTCTACAAGGGACAAACTCTACTCGGCCCGGGATTGTTTGAGAAAGCACTCACGCCGATTACCGCACCTGTAACGTCTGTGCAAACTCCTCCAGAATTAGCGCAACTTACAGCCAGAGAATTAGACGTATTGCGGTTAATTGCTTGTGGAGCCAATAACCGAGAAATTGCCGAATCGCTGTTTCTTTCAGAAAATACTGTTAAAAACTATGTTACCAATATTCTCAGTCGCTTGAGTTTACGCGATCGCACTCAAGCCGCTTTGTTTGCCCATTCGTTATTTAGTGGACTTAAATAGAGTCTACTTGGGGAAGAAGTCAATGCACATTATGTATTAATGCACAACCACTGAATATAGATATTTTGACATACCCTTTCAGGGATAATTCTTGTTATACAGCAGCCTACAGGGAGAACTAAATATGACATCTCCAGAAACGGTTACATGGCTACAAGAACGCACAAGTTTAGGAATTCTCTCACCTGAAGTATTAAATGCGATCGCTCAAGTAATTGAAGAACAAGTAGTGAGTGCCGAAACTGACTTAGTTAGTGAAGGCAATTCTCCAGAAGCCCTTTATATTCTTGTAGAAGGTCAACTCGAAAGCAATACCACCAATCAAAGCAACCCAGCTTTAGCTTGTGGATTCCTTCCCGGTGCAGTGATTGAACTCAAAGAATTGCTGTTGGATGAATCAACTCCATTCACAATTACTACAGTAACTGAATGTCACTTGTGGGTTGTACCTGCTGCTAAATTTCGGGAATTAGTCACTCAATACCCCGAAATTGCTCAGGCTTTTTCGCGTCAATTGGCTCAAGAATTAGCTCAGGTAACATCTGCACTTGGCTATGAACAAGAACGTTCTATTGCCTTGCGCCCATATTTAGTTACCAAAGCGCAACGGGGAATTGTCGGTACAAGTCGCTATGCTGTGCGGCTGCGGGAGCAAATTCGAGAAGCGGCTGCCGATCGCAAATCTGTGGATATTTTCGGAGAACCAGGGTTAGAAAAAGACAATATAGCAGCCCTGATCCACTTTGGTTCTCCCAAACGGCGAGAACCAATTATTAAAGTCAATTGTGGTATTCTCCAAACTAGCGGCGCAGATTTATTTGGTCGTGCTGGCGGCAAACCCGGACTGTTGGAATGGTTAGGGGAAGGTACTCTAGTTTTCAACAACATCCAAGAATTGCCCGAAGAATTATTACCTGCCGTGACGCAGTTGCTCAAAACTGCTACATATACACCCGTCAGTCGTTCTGGAGATCCAATAGCCGAAGCTCGTCCCACTAAAGCCAGAATTCTGATTGTTTCAGAAAAAACTCAGCCGACAGTTGAACGTTCTGTTGGTCACATTATTAAAGTACCACCGCTACGGGTGCGGAAAGCTGATATTCAGACACAAGTCGAATATTATACCAGTCTTTACACTCGCTCTAGAGGCGTTTCTAAACCGCATATTACCCCAGAAGCTTTGCGTCGCCTCCAGTCTTATGATTTTCCTGGCAACCTCAAAGAATTGAAAAATCTGGTAGAAAGAGCGATCGTGCAAGCTGAGGGTGCGAATGAATTAACAGAAGAAATTTTCTGGCCAGCCGAAACTAAGAAAAAACGATTTCGGGTAAATCTGTTAAATGCCTATCCTAATTTGCGGCGGTTTTTACGTAGTGACTGGTGGCCCGATCGCATTAATTATGGTTTTACTGCAACGGCTTTTGCGATTATTGTGGCAATATTATTCATTGGGCCGCAAACCCGCGATCGCAATTTCGTCTTAAATCTATTTTGGGCTTGGTGGTGGCCTTTCTTCTTATTTCTCTTTCCCTTTTTAGGGCGTATCTGGTGTTCTGTTTGTCCCTTCATGATTTATGGAGAAATCACCCAAAAGCTCTCTTTATGGCTGTGGCCTCGAAAACTCAAGCGCTGGCCGAGAGAACAAGGTGAGAAATGGGGCGGATGGTTCATGTTTGGGTTATTTACCCTAATTTTCTTATGGGAAGAACTCTGGCATTTAGAAAATACAGCTTACCTCAGTGCTTGTTTGCTGCTGTTAATTACTGCTGGGGCAATGATTTTCTCGGCTCTTTTTGAGCGGCGGTTTTGGTGTCGCTATCTCTGCCCCATCGGCGGAATGAATGGTTTATTTGCCAAACTCTCAATGACGGAACTCCGGGCACAGCAAGGGATATGTTCTGCCAGTTGCACCACGTATCAGTGTTATAAAGGCGGGCCGCAAAAAGGCGAAGGGCTAGAAACCAATGGATGTCCTTTATACTCACACCCAGCCCAGTTAGAAGATAACCGAGATTGCGTCCTGTGCATGACTTGCCTAAAAGCCTGTCCCCATCGTTCCGTTGAGTTCAACTTGCGTCCCCCTGGAATTGAACTGTGGACAACTCATGTACCCCGCACTTATGAAGTAGCATTATTGTTTTTGCTGTTGGGTGGGATATATTTGCATCGCTTACCAGAGTTGCAATCTTGGTTAGGGCTGCAACTGGATTTAACTGATTTTTGGCAGCACTTGGGATTATCGCTGCTAGTGTTAATTATTCCAGCAGCTCTTACCTTTGGGGCTTATGGCTTGATCCAAGTGTTCAATTTTAACCGTAAGCCTCGCTCCTTTGTAGAACTCGCCTACGGCTACCTACCATTAGTCTTGGGAGGCAACTTGGCTCACTATTTACGTTTGGGCTTAGGCGAAGGCGGGCGGATTTTACCTGTTACCTTTGCGACTCTTGGTTTGAGTGGTGAACAATTACCAATATTAGTTGCTCACCCGGCTGTGATTGCCTTTTTGCAAGGTACAACGATAATTTTCTCAGTGTTGCTGACTATGTTATTAACGCAAAAAATTGCCAAGCAATCAGTGGGTACACCAAAGGGTTTAGCGAAACTATCGCTCCTTTGGCAACACCTAGCAGCGATCGCTTTGGGAGTTAGTATGTGGGCAATTATCGTCTTTTGAGCTTCACATCTTCCACCAGGCGGTTTCTAATCGCCTGGGCTAGGTGCAAAATGTGATTTAAGAACATTCTTCCCTACGAACGTGATAGAAAATACTTATATGATTTATGATTTTTGACTCATAGTGTAAGGATTACAGATAATGCACGTTCTAAAAAGATCCATCAAACCTGCAACTTATATATCATTCCTCCACATTTACCAAACGACTTGGGGGACTGCTGGTGATATTTGTTTAATCCGTGAATCTGTAGCTAATGATAGTACCGCGAAGTTTATCGGGCACAAAATCGAACTAGCAATTCCCAGAGGATTGGAGCGCGATCGCATCGCCAACTGTCCAATAATTAAAGTTGCAGGTAATGTCGGCGACGGACATCCCAAAGAACACCCGTTGGAATGGGAGGCTTATGAGGGTGTAAAAGAAGAAATAGCTTTAGCAGCTTTGAAACCTTGGGGATTCAAGTTAATTGAACTCTAATGTGGCAATCTGACAAGCTCAACTCGCTTTCGTCCTTCTGAAACTATTTTTCCCCCTAGTGCCATCAGACATTGGCTCAAATGGAAAAATTCATCTAATAGACATAGGAGTGAAATTAATTATGCGTTGCCCGAAATCCTTGGTAGGCATAATTCATAAATTGTACCTACGTTATTTTCACTCCTACGTCTAATGTACTAAACCAGGTTTCTAAATCCGCGTAGTTTACCGCCGTAGGCATCGCCTGAAAATCCAACAATGCTTCACCGAGATTTTCTAATTGTTCTAAAGAGAGAGTTTCAATACGAGGTAGCACCTCTTGGGGTAATTCTCCCACCCGTCGAGTAAGCTGACGGAGAATCAGCGCTCGTTCTCGTTGTTCGCCTTCAGCGAGAATTTCTTGATAAATCACTGACTCGCGCATCATACGCTCCCGAAATAATTGTCGAATCAAATCTTGATTTTGACGAGCGACATAGAGAGTAGATTTAATTAGTTGCTACTCTAATCTACTAAACCAGGTTTCTAAATCCGCGATCGCCTGAAAATCCAACAATGCTTCACCGAGATTTTCTAATTGTTCTAAGGAGAGAGTTTCAATCCGGTCTAGCATATCTTGGGGTAATTCTCCCACCCGTCGAGTAAGCAGACGGAGAATCAGCGCTCGTTCTCGTTGTTCGCCGCGTTGTTCACCTTCAGCGAGAATTTCTTGATAAATCACTGACTCGCGCATCATACCCTCCCGAAATAATTGTCGAATCAAGTCTTGATTGTATTTTAACCCCGCTAAGATTTGGGTATACGCGGAAATTTCTGGTCGTTGTCTTGGCTCAAGTTGATTAACTTTGACCACAACTTGTTGCAACAATGCTTGAGGTTGCGTAGTTGCGGTCAGTGGTGCTAATGGTAACAAAGCAGGATCGTTGAGGAATGGTTCAGGATTTTCTTCCCATAAGCGAATCACGCGATATTCATGACGGGTAGTTTCGACACAGAAGACAGTTTCAATTACTGTTCCTGGTGCAGGGGGAAGCAATAATACGACAACTTGCGTTATCGGTAGACGATACAAACGATACAAGCGTACCCAATAATCTAGCATCCGCAGGGGTAGGGGTGGCGTAGATTCTAGTTTGGTTTGAAATTCTAGATGAAGAATGCGTCCTTCTAATTGTAAGAATGTGACATAATCAGCGCGAATTGGTTCAATGCTCAATTCGGTTTTGAGGACTTTGACGGAAGTTTGCGGTGTTCCTAATACCCAACTGGCAAAGGTAGCAGGATGTTTTTCGGACAGGAGTTTGCAAAGGTTATCAAAAGACATTTGCGATCGCTAACAATTGAACGAGGTATTGTTATTATCTCGTGCAGTGGTTTGAGTAGGCGATGTCTACGACGGGCTATTCGGCGTCGCACCATCGCTCAAGGAAACTCATTATTATACTTTGGGTGTATCTTTTTAAATTCCTGTACCTGTAATAATTACATTAATATTCCATTTCTAGCTAGGTTGAGTTATCAGACGGTAAAAAGATAACTGTAGCGGTTCCTGATTTACTAGTAAAAAACCTAATTCCCTTCTCTTTCCGTACCAAGGAAAGGGCAGAAACAGCCTTTATTACTAAAGAAATTACGAATTATACTAATGCATCTGCACATAATTAAAAAGCGATCGCCTTTTTTCCTTTTTCCCTTTATTCTGCTGTTGTCACTCCTCCTCGCGCTGCCTTGGGTAAGCGCGAAAGAATCGCCGAAGCCAAAGCCAGAAGCTTGGCAGATTAACGGTATTATTGCTGCCCTTGATGATGGATATGACGAAGTAAAGGGATCTGCATTCAGCAAATTAGTTGAGTATGATCTCAAAGATTTAAAATCTCTGGGTAAAAAACCGGAAGATATTGCTCAAAAAGCTGCCAAAATCCTCAAAGATAAAACCGTTAACTCAGATGTTCGTTCCAGTGCAGCATTGGCATTGGGAAATCTGGGGGAGGCAGCCAAACCCTACGTCAAAGACATCCTCGACATCCTCAAGGATAAAACCGTTGACCCCTCTGTTCATTCCTATGCAGCATCGGCATTGGAAAATTTGGGAGAGTCTGCCAAACCCTACGTCAAAGAAATCGCTGACATCCTCAAGGATAAAACTGTTGGCTCAGATGTTCGTTCCGGTGCAGCAGAGGCATTGGGAAATCTGGGGGAGGCTGCCAAACCCTACGTTAAAGACATCCTCGACATCTTGAAGGATAAATCCGTTGACTATAGTGTTCGTTCCAGTGCAGCATCGGCATTGGGAAATCTGGGGGAGGCTGCCAAACCCTACGTCAAAGACATCGCTGACATCCTCAAGGATAAAACCGTTGACAATAATGTTCGTTCCGGTGCAGCAGAGGCATTGGGAAATCTGGGGGAGGCTGCCAAACC